>JBEKDK010000068.1:0-17095 GCA_050014395.1 Candidatus Acidiferrales bacterium
GTGTGAACGCGATGATGTCATGAGTTCGCACGACGAACTCGCGGGATGAATGCGGCACACCTCCGGAACATGTTCATGCCCCTTAGAGGGCGTAGAGATGACTGGGAACGACCCCAGCGATTTGCCGGAGTTGCCAATTGACAGTCGCGCTTTCAGAGATGACACCAAGAGCGTAAGGCGACGGAGAGTGGAGAGCCGTAAGGCGACAGAGGGGTCTCCGCCACGGCCCACGTTCGGCCTGCGCTCGTTCGAGATGACACCAAAAGAGGAGAACCACAGAGAGGTCCCTCGTCGTGCGAGCTCCTCGGGATGACCAAGTTTGAGGAGGAGGCCGACCCAAGTGCGGGCGGAGACAAGCTCCGCCCCTACAAAGGCCTTCGGGCGTTCGACGCTGCGGGTTGCCGGATACTGTCAACCGGCATCGCGTCGCGGGCGCGGGTGTGATACAAACCATGCTGACGCGATACGAATTCACGGGATGCGAGCCCTAGGAGGGCGAACAATGAAGGCACGCGCTGCGATGATGGGCATGACATTCGTCCTGATGATTATGAGCGGCGGTGCGGCCACGGTGCTGCACGCCAAGAACCCCCCAAGGAGGGCCACGGTGCAAACCAGCGAGTATGGTCAGCTTCCAGATGGGACTTCGATTCAAATGTTTACGCTCACCAACGTGAAAGGCTCGGTGGCGAAAATCATCAGCTATGGCGCGACGCTGACGGAGCTGTGGATTCCGGATCGCACCGGGCGGAAGCGCGATATCGTGCTGGGCTTCGACGATCTGCAAGGCTACCTGGGCAAGGAGCCTTACTTCGGCGCGACGGTGGGGCGCTACGCGAATCGCATCGCCAACGCGCGATTCACGCTGAATGGCAAAACGTATCAGCTGGCGGTGAACGATCCGCCGAACTCCCTGCACGGCGGCGCGAAGGGCTTCGATCGCGTGGTGTGGACGGCGCAGCCGGTGGATGTGCCGCACGCGGCGTCTGTGAAATTCAGCTATCACAGCGCGGATGGCGAGGAAAATTATCCGGGCAATCTGGATGTGAGCGTGCAATACACGCTGACCGACGACGATGAATTGAAATTGGACTACACGGCGACGACGGACAAAGACACGATCCTGAATCTGACCAATCACACTTATTGGAATTTGGCGGGCGCGGATAGCGGAGACATTCTGAAGCAAACCTTGATGCTGAACGCCACGAGCTACACGCCGGTGAACGCCAACCTGATTCCCACCGGCGAAATCTTGCCCGTGGCCGGCACGCCATTCGATTTCACGAAGGCTGTGGCCATCGGCTCGCGCATCAACGATCCACAAGTGCAAGCGCACAAGGGCTACGATTTGAATTTCGTGGTCGAGGGCGCGGCCGGCACGATGCGCCTGGCGGCGAAGGCCACCGATCCGGCGTCAGGCCGCGTGATGGAAGTGTTCACTACCGAGCCCGGCATTCAGCTCTATACGAGCAACTATCTCGATGGCTCGCTGAACGGCAAGCACGGAGTGCACTACAAACAGTACGGCGCATTCGCGCTCGAAACGCAGCACTATCCGGATTCCATCAATCAGCCGAGTTTTCCCTCGGTGGTGCTGAAGCCGGGGCAGACGTTCCACGAAATGACGACGTACAAATTCTCCGTGAGCAAGTAGCGGCGGGAAAATAGCGCGGCGCGAACGGCACCGCACAGAGAAACGAAAAAGCCCCCACACTGTCCGCCGCGGCGGACGTGTGGGGCTTTTCTTTACTAGATCTACTGCGCGCTGGGAAAAATTTCGCGAAGTGCCGGATAGATGCGGCGATAGGTCACGTAGGATTTCTGCAGCGTCGCGGAATCGCGCGCACTCGGCTGAACGCGGCTGGCAACGCGCACCACCGCGTCGCAGGCTTCATCCACCGATTTCCAGCAGCCCGCGCCGACACCCGCCAGAATCGCCGCGCCGTAAGCCGCGCCTTCTTCCGCTTCCACCAATTCCACTTCGTGCGCGTAAATATCGGCCTGAATCTGCCGCCACAATTCTCCGCGCGCGCCGCCGCCGCCCAATCGTATGCGCTGCACCGGAACCTTCAGCTCGTCGAATATCGTGAACGTATCTTTCAGGCTGAACGCCACGCCCTCGAGGATCGCGCGAATGACGTGCGCTCGCGTGTGCGACGCCGAAAGTCCCACGAGCGCTGCGCGCGCATTCGGATCGAGATGCGGCGTGCGCTCTCCCATCAAGTACGGAACCCAGAACACGCCTTCGGAGCCAACCGGCGCCGCGGCCGCTTCCTCGGTGAGCCGGTCATAGGGATCGCGCGCGTCATCCTTATTATTACCGGGCTGAGCTCCAGGCGCGTTCACGCCGAACTGATCGCGGAACCATCGCAGCGAAAGCCCCGCCGACTGCGTCACGCCCATCACGTGCCATCGCCCCGGCACCGCGTGGCAGAATGTGTGTATGCGCCCGCGCGGATCGAGAGCCGGCCGGTCCGTCGCCGCGAACACCACGCCGGATGTGCCGATCGTCGCGCTCACCGCCCCCGGCCGCACAATCCCCATCCCTACCGCGCCCGCGGCCTGATCCCCTGCCCCGGCGACTGTGGGGGTGCCGGGGGGTAGTCCGGTTGCTGCCGCGCCCGCTGCGGAAATTTTGCCGCAAACATCGGGAGATTCGTAGAGTTTGGGGAGCGCGGCGAGAGGGATTCCGGTTTTGTTTAAAACCTCGGTGGACCAAACGCGTTTGGCGACATCGAGCATCAGCGTGCCGGATGCGTCGGCGACATCGATGGCGCGCTCGCCGGTGAGACGGAAGCGAACGTAATCTTTCGGCAGCATGATGTGGCGAACGCGGCGCCAATTGTCCGGCTCGTTCTCGCGGACCCACAATAATTTTGTGAGCGTGAAATTCGTGAGCGGTGGATTCAGCGTGAGCTCGATCAGGCGGCCGGGCCCGAAGAGGCGATCCAATTCGCGCGATTGTTTTTCCGTGCGCTGATCGCACCAGATCAGTGCGGGGCGGACGACTTCATCTGCATCGTCAAGCATTACGGCGCCGTGCATTTGGCCCGAGAAGCCGACGCAGGAAATCTGGTCGCCGCGAAGGTTCGCGGCTTTCAGGGCGCGGCCGACGGCGAGACCGCAGGCGCGCCACCAATCGCTCGGATCCTGCTCGGCCCAACCGGGGTGCGGCGAAGCGAACGGCGCGTGCTCTTCGACGCCGGAGCCGACGATGCGGCCCTTCTCGTCGATGATCAGCGCGCGTGTGCCGCCGGTGCCAACGTCAATGCCAAGAATATGAGCCGGCATGTTCCTCTTCTCTTTCGTTTTAGCGGCTATGCTATTTCAAATACGTTGCGAGCCAACCGGCGAGCGTCTTGTTCCAAAGCTCGCTATCGAGCGGCTTCAAAATCCAGTGCCCATCATCGGGAAACAAAAGAATCTTCGACGGGACGCCTTGGCGCTGGAGATCGGTGAAAAATTCCAAATCCTGAGTGTACGGCACGCGGTAATCCAATTCGCCGGCAAGCACCAGCGTCGGCGTCTTGAATTTTCCCAACTCCGCGGCGTACGTGCTGGGCGACCATTTTTGATAGCTCGCGGGATTCGACCACGGCGTGCCCTTCAGATCGTGCTCGACGAACCACAGCTCTTCAGTGGAACCGTACATGCTGAATTCGTCGTAGGGGCCGGCGTGACTGACCAAGCATTTGAAGCGGCCGGTGTGCGTGGCGATCCAGTCCACCATGTAGCCGCCGTAGGAGCCGCCGATCGCGGCCATGCGGTTGCCATCGACGAATGGATAGGTGGCCAGGACGTAATCGACGCCCTTCATCAAATCTTCGTACGGCAGGCCGCCCCACTGGTCCTGAATTTCGTCGACGAACTTTTGGCCGTAGCCAGTTGAGCCGCGGGGATTGATCAACACAGAGACGTAACCGGGAGCGGCGAAAAGTTCGGGGTTCCAGCGATACGCTTGGCCCTCCCAGGAGTCCTCCCAACCCGTTTGCGGTCCGCCGTGAATTACGAGGACCATCGGATATCTTTTCGATGGATCGAACGCGGGCGGACGAATCAGCACGCCTTCGACGCGCGTGCCGTTGGCGCCTGGGAACCAGAATGGCTCGGGCCGCGCCAAATCGAGTTGCGCGAGGAGAGAAGCGTTGTGATGCGTGAGTTGCGTTACGCCGGAGCCATCGCTATGCGCGATGAAAACTTCTGGTGGCATATCCATCGCCGAGCGCAGAAATGCGATCGTGTTGCCATCGGCGCTGAGCGAGACGGTGTTATTGAAATTGCCGACGATCGCGCGCGGCGCGGCACCGGGCGTGGGAGCAACCTCAAAGATGGGCTGATTGAGTTCCTGCTGCGCCCAGAAATAAAGTTTCTTGCTGTCGGGCGACCACAAGATCGTATCGACCCAAAGATCGAATTGCGGGGCGAGGCGCGTGGACGTGCCGGACGCGCGATCGTAGAGCATCAAGCGAAAGAGATCGCTTTCATATTCCGCCGTGGCTTGCGAGCGATAGGCGATGCTGCGGCCATCGGGGGAATAAATCGGGTGGCCATCGAAGCCGGGATTGGTAGTGATGCGTTTCGGCGCGCCGCCGGCGAGATCGACGGTGAAAAGATCGCCATTGGTACTGATGGCTTCGGGGCGATCGGTGACGGCGGTAAAGCAGATCTGCTTGCTGTCAGGCGACCAAGCGATATCGGTGGGATCGCCGCGCTCGTCGGGCGGGACATCGTAATCGGCGCCGGGCGTGAGGTCGCGCGCCGCGCCGGTTTGCGCATCGGCGATGAACAGATGGCTGCGCGTGCCGTTGCTCCAATGCACCCAGTGGCGAAAAAGCAGATGATCGTACTCGCGCGCTTTTACGGGATCGTTGGCGAGCGCTTGGAGGCGCGCATTGTCGCAGGCGTCGTCCGGGCAATCGGGAAACACGAAGGACGTGAAGGCGATCGAGCGGCCGTCGGGCGACCATTGCTCGTTATCGATGTCGGTTGAGAGCGTAGTGAGCTTTTGCGCGTCGCCGCCGGCGGCGGGCATCGTGTAGATCTCGATGACGCCGCTGCGATCGGAGAGAATTGCCAGGCGCTTGCCGTCCGGCGAAAATTGCGGGCGCCAATTGTTGCCGTCATGCGTGAGCTGGCGCGGCGCGCCGCCATCGGTGGGGACGAGCCAGACTTGTTTGACGACGCTGTTGGCTTTGAGGTCCGGCATGGCGACGGTGTAGGCGACCCAGTGGCCGTCGGGCGAAATCTGCGGCTCCGAAACGCGCTGGAAGGATTGGAGATCGTTGACGGTCATCGCGCGCTTGACGGGCGTTTGCGCGGCGGCGGGGATGGCGAAGGCCAGAAGAGCAAAAACAATTCCAAAATGTTTCATGGTTTTCTCTCGCAAGGTTTGATGTCGGCGCATTGGATTCTCACGCAAGCTCCAGAACGTGCCAGCCTATCATAGCGTTCCGATGGAATCGAATCTCCAGGCCGGGCGGCGATGGCATGAGCTGGGCGGGTTTGCTCGTAGCTTGTGTCGCCCCTACGGAGCTCGCGCATTTCCGTCCATCGTGCCCAGGGCTTCCGCTCCCGCCTCGGCGGGACTGAGCTGTGCCGCCCCTACCGGGCTGGGGCGTCGGCGGGCTGGGATTCGCGCGGCATTGTGGGTAATTCAATATTACTCCGCGATGAAGTCTGGCAGTGGTACGATCGGTGCACATCGGCTGGGAACGCGGGAAGACGGGGACGGACTGTCCGACCACGCCTCAGGTCAATCGTTCTATGATCGACTTTTTCACAATCTGCGGCGCGATCATTGTTTTTCCGGTGCTTTATCTAGTCATTCTGTTCTCACTGAACAGGCATCCGAGAGCGCAGCGGCGAATCGGGCGGGTCGGGCTCGGGGTCGGAGTATTTCTCTGCTTGGGCTATCTGTTTCTGCCAGCGCTGTGGCCGTTGTTTTGGCATCTCCGCCACGGGAATCACATTTTGTTGGACCAGAGGAACATCCATGTCCCGCTTCGCTGGGTTGTCATCAGCTTTGAGTCGCAGGGAGTTATGAAAAGCGCTGACCTCGCGGAGTTTCCATTATTCGCTTTCCCACCCGAGTCGATGTTCCACCGCCTCGAAGGGGACATAAGATTGGAAGGAGATCCGCTGGCGGTACGCACGACCCCCGACGAGCGGTTGAAGTCATGGGAGAACATCTATTGGAGGATGCCCCCTGGGAGTGGGAACACTGTATCGAGGCAGATGTGGATCGAATCGGGGCCCCAATCCGCCGCCTGTGTAAAAAGCGTGATCGGTTCTCCGCCGAATTGGGCTTCGGCGTTGTGCCTTTTTCCAGATAGCGGGTGGTCTATCGGATACGAGGGCCGCCCAAAAGGCCTTGAGACCTTTCTTGAAACTGTCAGGAATTCTAATCGCGCACATTGATGTAAATCGGAATTCCCCACGCGTAAGACCGACGTGCGGCCGCTCTCGCTGAGTGCGCAGTCGGTCGCGCGCGCGCCCGAGGACAACACCAATTGCTACTTCTGAGGAGCCAATGGCTGCAACGTTTGGCTGAGGATGTCGGGGGCGGTGGGATCGCGCTCGAGGTGCGGGTAGCGGAGGCCGGCGTGGTAGTGGACGCGGACGGTTGAGGAGTAGCCGACGTTGTCGACTTGGAGGACGATGGGCTCGGCGGTGCCTTTGGCGGCGGTGATGGCGTCGCGGAGGACTTCGGAAGACCAGGCGCGGCCGTTGACGGCGATGATTCTCATGCCGGGGGCCAGGCCAGCTTGCGCGGCGGGGCCGCCGGGGATTACGTCGAGGAGCTCGCCGCTTTTTACGCTTTGATCGGAGCCGATCACGACGCCGAGCGTGAAACTTTCGGCGACGAGATTTTCGGAAGGCTCCATCGACTGGATGTAGATGTTCGGCTGGTCGTTATATACCAAGTGCCAGCCGCCACCGATGATTCCGCCCATTGGCGGATGCGGGGTGATCACGTCCAGGCGATCGTGGAAAAATTTGGCCCAATCGTAGGGCGCGACCTGATTGAGCGCGGCAACGACATCGTCAAGCGTGTACGGCACAATTTCCGGCGGCGTGGAAGGCGCGCCGTAGAATAAACGGCAGAAATCGTCGAGCGATTTTTGACCGTGGGTGAGCTGGCGAATGGTGACGTCCGCTTCGAGCCACATCATCCAGCCTTCATCGTAAAAATCAATCCAGCGGCGGTAGGAACGCCACGCGTGGCCTGAAATCATGTAGAGGAGCGGCGCGGAGACGGCGGTATCTTCGAGCGTGCGCCACGTGCGGCCGGGCCAATTGTCCAGGTAGGCGGCGTTCCAGGCAAGCAGTTCGCGGTAATCTTCGGCCGATTGCAGGCCGCTGCGCTCTGAAAGCACCTCACCGTAATATTGCGTTAGGCCCTCATAGACCCACAGCAAATCATCGCGCATCGGCTGCTGATAATCGGGCGTGGCGAGACCGGCGGGGCGGCGAAACTTGCCGTTCCACGAATGGAAAAACTCGTGGCTGAGCAGATCCGCGTAGTAGATGCGGGATTCCGGATCGAGCAGCGCGCGCTCCGGAGCGCGATTGTCGCTCGATTGATGATGCTCGAGGCCGTTGGGGTCCATGTGGTCGGTGAGGGAATAGAGAAAATCGTAGTGGTTGTAATGGTGCGCGCCGGCGAACAGCGCCGTGGCTTCGTGGATCAGGCGGTTGTAGGCTTCGAGTTCGTCCTTCGGGATATTCACGGCGTCGCGTGAATCGCCGGCGAGATCCAGGCGACGCGGCGGCTGAATATCCGTGGCCAGCGGAATCGAGCGGAAATATTCGCCAGCGAGGACGGGCGAATCCACAAGCGTGGTGAGCGATACGGGCTTGAATTCGGCGGAGCCATCGTCGGTTTCCTGCGCAAGCTCGAGCGCGGTGGCGTATTTCCAGCCGTCGGGCAGGCGCAAGATGGGAACGTAAGTTAGATCGTCGGATTTCGCGCCCTGGGGATAAAGGACCAAGAGATTCCATTCGAGGATCGCCATCTTGGCTGTGGCGGAAGGACCTTCGGAATAGCCGACGCTTTCAAGGGGCGTGAGGTAATCGAGCGAAACGTCCAACTCGCTGGCGCCATCGGGGACATTCACGTGGAACGCGAACAGGTCAACATCATCGCGTTGCCAGGGGACGATTTTACCGAGAGCCATGAAGCGCACTCCGACCACATCGGCGATGGGACCGTTCGGGCCGTGCTCGCCGGGAATCCAATCTGGATATTCGAGGGTGAGCGGGCCAGGGGAAACCGGAAATACCATGTGAGCGTGGAAGATTCGCCGCGGGGCTTCGCTCAGGTCAGCGTAGATGCGAATCGGAGCGGGATGCGTCTGCGCGGCAACGCGCGCGGCGGATGCGAGGAGCGCAAGCGCTGCCACGACCGCCAGCGCAGCAACGGAGCGAAATCGAACTGTGCGAATCATGCCGCCTTCTTTCTTAGCTTCGCGAATGCCGCGCTCCGCTGCGAGATGGAACGCACCGAGTGTGGCACGACACAAAAATCCGCTTTCCGCAATGAGTGAGATTATCACATCGCGCGGAACGTGCGCCGACCTGGAGCGAGAGCGGACGGAAAAGGATAACGCAGAGGCGCTGAGAAACGCCGAGACTCGCAGAGACGAGCAAGAATCAGCCGAGGCGGTGCATGAATTTCAATATTTGGAATGGGATGCGAGCGCGTGAAGTTGACAACATTGCGGCGGAAACACACAATGCCGTGCGCGCGCGGCGGAGCGAATTGCGCGCGCGGAAGCGAACTCCAGGAGGATTTTCCTCGATGAAAGCCGCATCACTGAAATGCGCCGGCGGATTTTTGTGCGCGGCGCTGCTGATTCCCTGCTTGCTGCGCGCGCAGCAGCCCGCGACACCCGCTGCGCCGAACGCGCAGCCGAGCGCCGCGCCGGCGGCGGCTCCGAACACGACGCCAGCACCAGCGCAGACCACCGCGCCGAGTGCGGCGCCTATTGCGACACCACAGAGCAAGGCGAAGCCCGTTTATCTGGACCCGACGCAGCCGGCGGATGTGCGCGCGGCGGACCTGGTGTCTCGCATGACGCTGGAAGAAAAAGTTTCGCAGATGCAGAACGTCGCCGTGGCGATTCCGCGGCTGGGAATTCCGGCCTACGATTGGTGGAACGAGGCGCTGCACGGAGTGGCGCGCGCCGGTGTGGCCACGGTGTTTCCGCAAGCAATCGGGCTTTCGGCGACGTGGGATACCGACTTGATGCATCGCGTGGCGGACACGATTTCAACCGAAGCGCGCGCGAAATATAACGAGGCCCAGCGCAACGGCGACACCAGCCGATATCACGGGCTGACATTTTGGTCTCCGAACATAAATATTTTTCGCGATCCGCGCTGGGGACGCGGGCAGGAAACTTATGGCGAGGATCCGTTTCTGACCGGCAGTATGGGCGTGGCGTTCATCACGGGACTGCAAGGAGACGATCCACATTATTTAAAGGTTGTGGCGACCGCCAAGCACTATGCGGTGCACAGCGGGCCGGAGCCGACGCGACACGCGGTGAACGTCAATCCGAGCGAGACGGACCTGGAGGAAACTTATCTGCCGGCGTTTCGCGCGGCCGTTGAAATCGGGAAAGTGCAATCCGTGATGTGCGCGTACAACAGAATCGACGGCGAGCCGGCGTGCGCGAACACTATGTTGTTGCAGGATCATTTGCGCAAGGAGTGGGGATTCAGCGGCTACGTGGTGAGCGATTGCGACGCTGTCGCGGACATCGTGGATGGACATCACTATGCAGCGACGCCCGCCGAAGCCGACGCGGACGCGGTGCTGGCGGGAACGGATCTGGATTGCGGCAGAGAATACGGATTGTATTCGCCGAATGCGACGCCGGGGCTTGTGGAAGCGGTGCAGAAGGGATTGATCACGGAATCGGCGATCAATAAAGCGGTGGAGCGTTTATTCCGCGCGAGAATCATGCTGGGGATGTTCGATCCGCCGGAGATGGTGCCCTACTCGAAGATTCCAATGTCTGAAAACGATTCGCCGGAGCATCGCGAGCTGGCGCTGCAAGCGGCGAAGGAATCGATCGTGTTGCTGCGGAATTCGCGCGGAATTCTGCCGCTGGCGCGCAGCGTGCGGAGTATCGCGGTGATCGGGCCTTCGGCGAACGATCCGGATACGCTGCTGGGAAATTACTGGGGGACGCCGTCGAGTCTGGTGACGCCGCTAGCGGGCATCGAGCAGAAATTTGGCGCGCACGCGAAGGTGCGGTACGCGCTGGGGGCGACATTTACGGCGCAATCCGACGCGCTGGTGCCGACCGACGCCCTGAGGCCGCCGGCCGCGGCGGCGGGCGGCGCGGCGGGCGGCGCGGCGGGCTCAGCTGCGGCTGCGGCGCCGGTGCACGGATTGCTGGCGGAATATTTTGCGAACGATCATTTCGACGGCACGCCGAGTGTCTCGCGCGTCGAGCCGCAGGTTTTCTTCAATTGGGACATGAAAGAACCAGCCATTGCGGCGATCATTCCGCGCAAGGCGTTCTCCGCGCGATGGACGGGGACGCTGACGGCGCCGGTTTCGGGCGAATACACGCTGGGCGTGTACCGCTTGCGATGCGACAACTGCGTGCCGCCGGGGACGGCATCGGCGCGAATTTATCTGGACGACAAGCTGGTGCTCAGCGACGATTCGACGCCGCGACGGACGCGCACGCTTTCGGATCAGACAGTGACGCTGGAAGCCGGCCACGCATACGCGCTGCGCATCGAATACCAGCAGAATTTCGGCGGCGTGGGGTTGGAATTCGTGTGGCGTCCGCCCGCCGAACCATTATTGGCCGACGCGATGAAACTGGTGAAATCTTCCGACGTGACCGTGGCGGTGGTGGGCATCAACGCGAATCTGGAAGGCGAAGAAATGCCCGTGAGTATCCCGGGATTTTCCGGCGGCGACCGGACCACGCTGGATTTGCCGGAGGGCCAGGAGAAATTGCTGGAGGCGGCGATCGCGACGGGCAAGCCGGTGATCGTGGTGCTGCAAAGTGGCAGCGCGATTTCCGCGAATTATGCGGCGGAGCATGCGGCGGCGGTGATCGAGGCGTGGTACGGAGGCGAAGCGGCGGGCACGGCGATCGCAGACACGCTGGCAGGAGACAACAATCCGGCGGGGCGGCTGCCGGTGACATTTTATCGTTCTGTGGATCAGATTCCTGCGTTTGAGGATTACTCGATGCAGGGACGCACGTACAAATATTTCAAAGGCGATCCGCTGTATGCGTTCGGCTTCGGGCTGAGCTACTCGAAATTCGCTTACTCGAATATTCGCGTGACGCCGGCGGCGGGAAACGCGGGGCAATACAGCGTGACGGCGCACGTGAAGAATATTTCGGCGCGCGCGGGCGATGAGGTGGTGGAAGTGTACGTGAGCCGCGGGCAAACGCCGGAAGATCCGATGCGCGAGCTTTGCGGGATCAAACGGATTCATCTGGCGGCGGGCACGGGCAGCGACGTGCAATTTACCGTGAGTCTGCGGCCGCTGATCGAAGCGCAGCCAACTGCGGGCGCGGCGCAGGCGGCAGCCGCAACCGCTGCGGCGGGGAAAATCACGTTCAGCGTCGGCGGGGGGCAACCGCTGCCGGGCACCCAATTCGTGCAAACCGCAGTGCAGCCGTAGAATATCGCTGGGGCTACGGCGGCGACGGTCGGGGCGCGCGTGTTGTGTGCGAAAATCGCAGCGGCGCGCGCGGCATTGCGCTGCGGTTGCGATGCGTGAGGAATCGCGAATGAATCCCCAAAATCCGGCACTGCTGGATTTCCGCAACATCACCGTTTTTCGCGGGGCCACCGAAGCGCTGCACAACATCACGCTGCGCGTGGAAGTGGGCGAGCACGTTTGCATACTGGGGCCGAACGGCTGCGGGAAATCCACGCTGATCCAAACCGTCACGCGCGAACTGTATCCGGTGGCGCGGGGAAATTCCTCAATTTCAATTTTGGGCAAGGAACGATGGGAGGTTTATAAGCTGCGCACACAGTTGGGAATCGTGTCGCCCGATTTGCTGGCGTCGTGCACGAGCGACGTGACCGGCGCGGACATTGTGCTCTCGGGATTCTTCAGCAGCACGCGGATTTTTCGGCATCATCGCGTGGAACCAAGATTGCTGGAGCAAGTGAAGGCGGCGCTGGCGGCGCTTGGAATCGAAAAGTTGGCGGAGCGGGCGGTGGCGGAGATGTCGTCGGGCGAGGCCAAGCGCGTACTGATCGCGCGGGCGCTGGTGCATCAACCGAAGACGCTGCTGTTCGACGAGCCGAGCAATTCGCTGGACATCGGCGCGCAGCAGCGATTGCGCGAAACAATGCGCGAATTGGCGCAGAACGGGATCGGCATTCTGCTGGTGACGCATCATCTGGCCGATGTGATTCCGGAAATCGAACGCGTGGTGCTGCTCTCGCAAGGGCGGATCGCTGGCGATGGACCAAAGGAAGAGCTGCTTACGTCGGAGCGCCTGGCGGCGCTATTCGGCACGCCAGTGCACATTTCGCGGCAGGACGGCTATTTCCACCTCTACTGATTGCGAAACCCATCTGGACAACTTGGAGTGCGCAGTTCGCGCGGCGTGCTGGTACGCTTACGTCCATGAGTGACGCACTGCCGCGGAAATCCATTGGCGAGCGGGCTGGTCTGCACGCCGAGCCGAGGCGCCGAACCGTGCTGCATCTCGCGTTGCTTGGCGCGTTTGTGTTTTTATTCTGCTGGCCGCTGCTCTTCCACGGGATTCCCGAACTCGCGGACGACGCGATTGCGCACGTGGCGTGGGACAAAAGTTTTTCGAGCCAGATTGCGGCGGGCGAGTGGTATCCGCGCTGGCTCGCCGAAGCAAATGATGGGCTCGGGTCTCCCGTGTTCTTCTACTATCCGCCGGTAGCGAGCTACGCATCGAGTGCGTTCGGAATCCTTTTCGGGGCGCGCGATCCTGATGGATGGCTCGCGACAGGGTACGGCTGCTTTCTGGCGATGCTGCTTTCCGCGATCGGCGCATTTTTTTGGCTGCGCGAGCATGTCTCGGAGCAAGCGGCGCTGGCCGGCGCGGCGATTTACGTGATCGCGCCGTATCACTTGGCGGTGGATTTGTACGTGCGCGGGGCGACGGCCGAAGTGTGGAGCTTCGTGTGGTTGCCGCTGATTTTACTTTCCGTCGAGGCGCTCGCGCGAAGATGGAGATGGGCCTTCCCAGCGCTGGCTGTGGCGTATGCGCTGCTGGCGATGACTCACTTGCCGACAGTGGTGATTTTTTCGCCGGTGATCGTGGCGGCAGGATTGTTTCTGGCGGAGCGAAAGCAAGCGATCTCGACCGGTCTAAGAACGATCGGCGCGATGGTGCTGGGCGCGGGCCTTGCGGCGATCTATTTGATCCCGGCGATGTTCGACCAGTGGAAGATCAACATCGGGTATGTGGTGAGCTCCATATTTAATTTTCGCTATCAGTGGTTTTTCCGGCCGATCGGGTGGGGCCTGGATTTTCCGGAGCGGATGACGCTCATGAACGTGACGATGTTCGCGTTCATCGGCGTGTTGCTTTGGCTGTGCCTGCGTTACGGCACGGATCGCGCCGTGCGGCGCGTGGCGATTTTCTACGGCGGCGTGACGGTTTTCGCGTTCGTCTTCATGTCGCAATTGAGCTATCCGTTTTGGGTGACGATCGGGGATCTGCGATTCGTGCAATTTCCGTGGCGATTCAGCGTACTGCCGGTATTGAGCGCGGCGATGCTTACCGCGCTTTCCTTTTCGCTACTGAAAATGCCGCGCTGGCGTTTCGTGGCGATTACGTTGGCGGTTCTTGTTGCCGCATGGATCGGCACGACGCTATGGGTCGCAAGGCCGGAATTTTCCGCATTGGGTGGGCACGTGACGCCCGCGACGACGATGGCACGGAGCCAAGAGAGATCGCGACCGGGCACTTGCGAGTATCTGCCGGTGACCACCGTGATCACGCAATCGTGCACGAATCCGGCGTACTTGCGGATTCTGGGCCTGGAATATTTGCTCGCAGGAAACGCGGCAAAGTCGGCGTTTTTTGCTGCGGGCTCCGCCGACCAAAATTCTGGCGTAGCGACAGTGCTCGATTGGAAGCCGCGCAGGGTGCTGCTGAATGTGGATGCTCCCGAAGCCGGGGTCCTCACGCTCCGACATTTTTACTATGCCGGATGGTCGGCGCGCGTCGCGGCCACGGGCGAAGCGATTCCCATCGGACCATCGACGCCTGCCGGATTCATGCAATTGAGCGTGCCACAAGGAAAATACGAAATCGTCGTTGAGCTTCCCACGCAGCCCACGGAAAAGGCCGGCCGGTTGATTTCACTGATTAGCTTGGCGGGCTTGGTGGCGTTTGTGGTGTTCCTGAAACCGAGAACGCTGCTTACGCGCGACTAATGCTGGTGGGCGACGTGCAGCATCAGAGCGAAAATGATGAAGGGAATCAGCGCATAACCGATGTAGGCCCAGCTTCGCATGGCGCTCGGGACGCGCGGCCGGCGTAGAGCCTGGCGTTCGTCGCGGCCGGTGACGATCACTTGGTCCTGATGCTCGAGATCGCGGACGAATTCGGCGGCGCTGGCGTAGCGATTGACGGGATCGCGCTCGAGAGCGCGAAGGACAATCTCCGCGAGCTGCGATGAAATCTCGGGCGCGAGTTCGCGCGGCGGCTGCGGATTCGCCACGACGCGCTTATTCATCGCGGCGAGTAGATTCGGTCCGGTGAATGGCACCTGGCCGGTGAGCATTTCGTAAAGAATCACGCCTAGCGAATACACGTCCGTGCGCGCGTCGCCACGCTTCCCTTTCACTTGCTCGGGAGCCATGTAGTCGGGCGTGCCAATGGTTTTGGAGAATTTACCGAAGGTCAGACGGCGCGCTGCGGCTTCTCGAGCGATGCCGAAGTCGATGAGTTTGATGCGATCTTCGGAATCGACAATGATGTTGTCCGGTTTCAGATCGCGGTGAACGACGCCGTGTTTGTGAATGTAATCGAGGGCGTCACAGATGCGCACGGCGATTGCCACGGCGCGCTCGGCGGGCAATTTCTTCTGCTCGTCGAGGATTTCGCGCAAGCGGCGCCCCTCGGCCCACTCCATGATCATGCATACGCGGCTGGATTCATCTTCGGCGAGCACCTTCACCACGCCGGGATGATCGAGCTTCTTGCCGATATCGATTTCGCGATGAAAGCGATCGAAAAACTGCGCGTCGCATTCGGCTTCGGGATGCGGGATCTTGATGGCGACGCGCGCGCCGGTGGTGACGTCCGTGCCGCTATAAATGCAGGCCATGCCGCCCCGCGCGAGAAGTTCCTCGACGCGAAAACGGCCGATCCGATCACCGCGTTGGACTGGAGCGATCATGCGTTTGGGCGCGCTTGCTTGGCGCGTTGCGAAACCTCACATTCACTGACGGACCGGATTAGCGTCTATCGGGGCCCATTCGCACCTACTTCGACAACGGAAACTTCTGATCGAGCGCGATATTCAACAAGAGCACGTTTACGCGCGGCTCGCCAAGGAATCCCAAATCAGGCGCCTGGGTGAATTGAGCGATCAACGGCTTCACCTGATCTTCAGAAACGCGGCGGGCCTTGGCCACGCGCGCCAATTGAGCTTCCGCGGCAGCAGGGCTGATGTGCGGATCGAGACCGCTGCCGGACGCCATCAAGATATCGGACGGAATGGGGCCGGTGTAATCAGGATTGTCTTTGTGGAAATCCGCGATAGATCCCTTCACGCGATCGACGAGCTTTTGATTCGTCGGGCCGAGATTCGATGCACCGGAATTGGTGGCATCGTAACCGTTACCGGCGGCCGATGGACGCGGATGAAAATATTCGGGCTTGGCGAATGATTGACCGATGAGGCTGGAGCCGACAACCGCGCCGTTCACGGTGACCAGGCTGCCGTTGGCCTGCTTCGGGAAAATCAATTCGGACACGCCGGTCATCACCGCGGGGTAAATCAGCCCGGTGAGGATCGTGAAGATCAGCGTCAGACGAAATCCAGGTCCAAGTTCCTTCAACATTTGCGACTCCTTTGTATCTGGCAGGCTCTAAGTGGAGCCCGCACCCTACGCCAAGTGCATGGCGACGATGATCTTATCGATCAGCCAAATTCCAGGGAACGGCACGATGATTCCGCCGAGCCCGTAAATCAAAAGGTTGCGGCTTAACATTTGCCCCGCGCTGACGGGTTTGTACTGCACGCCGCGCAGGGCAAGCGGAACCAACGCGATGATGATCAAGGCATTGAAAATGACGGCGGCGAGCACCGCGCTTTGCGGCGAGTGCAGGCCCATGATGTTCAGTTTGTTCAGCTCCGGATAAATCGCGGCAAACATCGCGGGGATGATCGCGAAATATTTCGCGACATCATTGGCGATTGAAAAGGTTGTGAGCGAACCGCGCGTGATCAGCAATTGCTTTCCGATGGCAACGACTTCGATCAACTTGGTCGGATTGCTATCGAGATCGACCATGTTGCCTGCTTCTTTCGCGGCCATCGTTCCGGTGTTCATGGCCACGCCGACGTCGGCTTGCGCCAGCGCGGGAGCGTCGTTGGTGCCGTCACCGGTCATGGCAACCAGGCGGCCCTGAGCTTGCTCCTTCTTGATGTATTCCAATTTATCTTTCGGCGTGGCCTGCGCCAGGAAATCGTCCACTCCGGCTTCTTGCGCGATGGCCGCCGCGGTCAAAGGATTGTCTCCTGTGATCATCACCGAGCGAATTCCCATGGCGCGCAGCGAAGCCAGGCGATCCTTCATGCCGCCCTTCACGATGTCTTTAAGATGAACGACGCCAAGAAGCCGTGCGCCGTCGGCGACCGCTAGAGGCGTGCCGCCGTTTCTGGAAATGCGATCGGAAATTTCGGAGAGAGAGTCGGGAACCGTGCCGCCGGCATCGCGCACAAACTGGGCGATGGCTTCGGTGGCGCCCTTGCGCAGGCGGCGGCCATTCATATCCACACCGCTCATGCGCGTGTACGCGGAGAACGGAATGAATTGGGCGTTGTGCTCGGCGATTTCGCGGCCGCGGAGTTTGTATTTTTCCTTGGCCAGCAC
>JBEKDK010000069.1:0-16960 GCA_050014395.1 Candidatus Acidiferrales bacterium
CATCGCACCGGTCTGTTCGCCGACGGCGATCATCTGCGTAACCATGCCGGGAAACACCGTAGTCTCTTTCAACGGCTCGGCCAAGCTGCGTCCGGCTTCAAGCGCTTTGCGCACGTGCAGCAACGCTTTTTCGATCACGGCGTTGCCCGCGGTGCGCGCGGTGATGTCCAGGCCCTCCAGAATCGGGACGCCGGAGGAAATCAGCGTGCCCAGCGTGCGCGTGAAACGCGCCACGGCGATTTTCCGCAGCAATATGCCGACCAGCGGCAAGCGCAGCAGTATGCGGTCGATCGTCATCCGTCCAACCGGCGTGCCATACCAAACCTTCACTCCGATGCACGCGCCGACGAATGCCACGAAAACCAAAAAACCAAAAATACTGCCCACGAAGTTGCTCAGCCCGATCACGATGCGCGTCGGAAGGGGCAAATCCACTCCCAAGCCGACGAACAACGTCGTGAAAATCGGCACCACCTTCCACAACAGCAGCGTGATCACCGCAGCCGCCACCGCCAGCACGGCCGTCGGATAAACCAGCGCGGATCGCACGGCGCGCTTCAGCTTGACGTTCTTTTCGATGTACAACGACAAGCGCTGCAGAATCGTGTCCAAAATACCGCCGGTCTCGCCGGCTTCCACCAGGTTCACGTACAGCGCGTCGAAAACTCTTTCGTATTGGCGCATCGCGGCCGATAGCGTCGCGCCGCCTTCCACCGCCGATCGCGTGCCAGTGAGCACCTTCTGAAACGTCTTGTTTTCCTGCTGATTGGCCAGAATCTCCAGGCACTGCACCAGCGGAAGGCCGGCGTCGATCATCACCGAAAATTGCCGCGTGAAGACGGCCAGCTCCTTGGGCTTCACGCCGCCGCCGAATGTCGGCAGGTTGAATTCGCGGCCTTTCTCCGACATCTTCTTGACGTCGATTTGCTGCCGCCGCAGCAGGCTCTTCAGTTCTTCCTTGCTTGTAGCGGTCTGTTCGCCGCTGACCGCAGCCCCGGCTCGGGTGGTACCGCGGTAGGTGTAAACTGGCATTACTCGCCTCCTCAGATCCCGCTCAACACATCAAACGTCACGTTTCAGATCGACCAAACACAATCTCCAGGGCTCGCCCGAACAGCAACACCGGAAACGCGTGCCCAAACGACCCACTTCCGCCGCTACTTTCGCGCGTGAACTTGCGCCGTTGTGGTACTCGTTGCACGGCCACCTGAGGTGGCCACTCCGCGGTTGATCATATCCTGTAACTCATCCGCGTTGGACGATCGCGACACGGCGGTTTCCAAAGTAATTAACTTCTGGAAGTACGCGTTGGCCAGGGACTGGTTGAACGTCTGCATCCCGCTGTGCGCAGTGCCGGTCTGCATGGCCGAGTAGATCTGGTGAATTTTGTCCTCGCGGATCAGGTTGCGCACCGCGGCGTTGGGTATCAGCACTTCCATCACCATCGCGCGTCCGCGGCCATCCGCCCTCGGCAGTAGCGCTTGGCAAAGGATGCCTTCAAGGACCATCGAAAGCTGCGCGCGGATTTGCGATTGCTGGTAAGCCGGAAACACGTCGATCACGCGGTTGATCGTGGAAACCGCGGAATTTGTGTGCAGCGTCGCGAAGGTCAAGTGGCCGGTTTCGGCGATGCGCAGCGCCGATTCGATCGTTTCCAGGTCGCGCATTTCGCCGATCAGCACCACATCCGGGTCCTCGCGCAAAATCGCCCGCAGCGAATTGGCGAATGAATGCGTATCCGAATGGATTTCGCGCTGATTGACCAAGCACTTCTTGTGGTTGTGCAGGAATTCGATCGGGTCCTCGATCGTAATCATGTGCTCTTCGCGCTCGTTGTTGATCTTGTCCAGCATCGCCGCGAGCGTCGTGGACTTACCCGATCCCGTCGGCCCCGTCACTAGCACCAAGCCACGCGGCTTGTCGCACAGACCCTTCACCACCTGCGGCAATCCCAGCGCGTCGAAGCCTTTGATCTCCCACGGAATCGTGCGGAACGCCGCGCCCACTGCGCCGCGTTGATGAAAGATGTTGCCGCGGAACCGCGCCAGGTTTTTGAGGCCGAACGAAAAGTCCAGCTCCAAGTTTTCCTCGAAGCGATGCTTCTGCGCGTCTGTCAACACGCTATAGGCCAGAGCCTTGGTATCCGCCGCTGTCAGCGGAGCTAAATCCATCGGGCGCAGTTTCCCGTGCACGCGCACACGGGGAGCGCTGTTCGTGGTGATGTGCAGGTCGCTCCCGCCCATTTCGATCATTTTCTTCAGCAATTCGCTCAGCGTGATTCCAGGCATCGCGTATCTCCTTTTTTCAGACCACCGTCTCGCGCACCACTTCTTCCAAAGTCGTCTGGCCCAGCGCCACCTTAATCAGGCCGCTTCGCCGCAAGCTGATCATTCCCTGCTCCAGCGCCTTCTTCTTCAGCTCCACAGCCGATGCGCCCACCAAAATCAACTCGCGCATGTCGTCGCTCACTTCCATCACTTCGTACAAGCCGACGCGCCCCTTGTAACCGCCCTTGTTGCATTTCCCGCAGCCGCGCCCGTGGTAAATCGTCGTGCCGGCTGCCTCCTCCGGCGTGTAGCCGGCGTCGATCAGCGCCTGCTGCGGAATTTCCAGCGGCTCCTTGCAATGGTCGCAAATGCGCCGCACCAACCGCTGCGCGCAAATCAAATTCACGGACGTCGCCACCAGGAACGGTTCGACCCCCATATTCATCAGCCGGCTGATCGTCGAAGGCGCGTCATTAGTGTGCAGCGTCGAAAGCACCAAGTGGCCGGTGAGCGCCGCCTTCACGGCGATTTCGGCCGTCTCGAAGTCGCGGATTTCGCCGACCAGAATGATGTTCGGGTCCTGCCGCAGGAAGGCGCGCAGCGCGGCCGCGAAGTTCAACCCGATCTGCTCCTTCATCTGCACCTGATTGATTCCCTGCAACTGGAATTCGACCGGGTCTTCCGCGGTCATGATGTTCGTTTCCACCGTGTTCAGCCGCGCCACCGAAGAATAAAGAGTGTTGGTTTTTCCCGATCCGGTGGGCCCGGTGACCAGCACCATGCCGTACGGCCGCAAGATCGCGCGCTCATACTTCTCCAGCGACTCCTGCTCGAATCCCAGCTTGGTCATGTCCAGCCGCAGGTTTTCCTTGTCCAATAAGCGCATCACGATCTTTTCGCCGTGCAGCGTCGGCACCGTCGAGACGCGGAAATCCAATTCCTTGATGCGCCCATCTTTTCGATACTTGATCATGATGCGGCCGTCTTGCGGCAGCCGCTTTTCACTGATGTCCAGCTTGGACATGATTTTGATTCGGCTGGCAATCGCGTCGCGCAACTTCAGCGGAGGGTTCATCACTTCCTGCAGCACGCCGTCCACGCGGAAACGCACGCGCAGCTCTTTTTCGTACGGCTCGATGTGGATGTCGCTGGCGCCTCGCTTCACGGCGTCGGTCAAAACCAAGTTCACCAGCTTGATGATCGGAGCTTCTTCCGCGGCACGTTCCAGCGCCGCCAGGTCCATTTCCTGCTCTTCGGCCGCCAGTTCCAGATCGGCGCCTTCGTCGCCGGCCAAGTCCTTCATCACCTTGGTCAGCTCTTCGACGCTCTCTACTTCACCGTAGAATTTCGAAATCGCCTCGTTGACTGCCGATTCCGGCGCCACCACCGGCTCGATGTTGAAACCGGTCATGAACTTGATGTCGTCCATCGCGAAGACGTTTGTGGGATCGGTCATCGCGATCGTCAGCGTTGAGCCAACGCGCGAGAGCGGCACCACCTGATAGCGCACCGCCGTGTCCTGCGGGATCAGCCGGATCACCGAAGGATCCACTTCGTAATATTTCAGATTGATGGAGGGCACGCCGTACTGCCGGGAAAGCACACCGGTGATCTCGTCGTCGTTCACCAAGCCCAGCTTGATCATCACCGAGCCCAGCCGGCCGCCGTGCTGCTTCTGATAGGACACAGCCTCGCGCAGCTGATCGGGCGTGATCAGCGCTTCCTTAATGAGCATTTCTCCCAGCCGCGACGACATTCCGCCACTTCCTCCAAACACACACCACTTCACAATTGAAGGTAGCAGAACCGGAAGCTCCCCAAGCGGGTCGCGTTGACCCTCCGTAGTGAAAGGCGCAATACCGTAGTGGAAGCACCGAAGTTGAGCCCTTCCCTGGCCGCATCGCACGGCACGTCAGCGCAACGTGCGGTTGACACGGTTGGGCGCGGTGGCTAGGCTTGCGCGTAACGGGGACCCGCAGAACGGAAATTCCGAACACATAGATAGAAGGACCAGGTGGTCCACAGATGACGGATGAAAGTTTTGGCGTCGCGCCTCCGCACGCCTCCGGCGCACAAACCGCCGGAAGTCGCGTCGCAGGCGTCGTAGGCCATTTCCGCTGGGTGATTTGCGCGCTGCTACTTTTGGCCACAACGAAGAGCTATATGGATCGCAACGTCCTCTCTTCGTTGAAACACACGCTCCAACCCATCCTCGGTTGGAACGATATCGACCGCGGCCATTTCGTCTCGTCCTTTCAACTTTTTTACGCAATCGGTATGTACGGCTCCGGACGAATGGTCGATCGATTGGGGACGCGCAAGGCGTTCTCCATTTTCGTGGTGGTTTGGAGTCTTGCCGCGATGTCTTACGGCATCGCTCCCGCGATCGCCAGGATTGTCGCGCCAGCATTTGTTGTGTTGCACAGCTTGTGGAGTTATTTCCCTGCTGGCAATGGCACCGTTGCCGGGTTCATTGTCGTCTCAGCCGCGCTGGGATTGGGCCAGTCAGGATTGTTCCCTGCGAGCAACAAGGCAGTGGCCGAATGGTTTCCGCGGAAAGAACGCGCGCTTGCGACCGGAATCTTCAACGCCGGCACAAACGTTGGCATGAGCATTACGCCGTACGCGGTGGCGCTCGTCACCATACGTCTCGCGCTTCCCTGGCCCTGGGCGTTTTACGTTGTCGGCAGTTTGGGATTCGTCTGGCTGATTTTGTGGCTGCTCGTCTATCGCCCCCCGCAGGAACATCCGTCCGTATCGAAATTCGAACTCGCTTACATTCTCTCTGACCCGCAAGAGGCCTCGCCGCAATCGAAGATCAAATTGTCGGCGCTCCTACCCCATCGCCAGACCTGGGCGTACACCGCCGCCAGCTCTGCATCGATCCTATCTGGTGGTTCTGGCTTTTCTGGGCGCCGGATTTATTTCAACGCCGCTTCGGGATGACGCTCTCTCAAATCGCGCTTCCAATTCTGATTATCTATCTCGTTTCGGATGTTGGCAGCGTGCTCGGCGGCTCCTTTTCGACGTACTTGATTGCTCGCGGATCCACGGTCAACGCCGGGCGCAAGATCGCCATGCTAATTTGTTCCATAGCAGTGTTTCCGGTGATGTTCGCGGTTCGTAGCAATCATGCGTGGGTCGCCGTTGCGCTGATCAGCCTGGCGGCCGCCGCGCAACAGGCTTTTTCCGCGAATCTCCTCACGCTTCCTTCGGACTTGTTTCCTAACCGAGCAGTGGGCTCGGTGACCGGGATCGGGGGCGCTGCCGGAGCCATAGGCGGCTTCATCATCGCCAACACGGTTGGCCACGTGTTGCAGCGCACCGGCAGCTATGGAATCCCGCTCTTCATCGCTGGGGTCGCGTACATCGTTGCGCTCGCGCTGATCCAGATTTTGGCGCCGAAGCTGGAGCCCGTTTCGCTTGTCTGATATTCCAGCGCGAGGGCAGCGCGCCAGTTTCTGGTTGCGGAGTTACGCAGACAGCGCGGAGATTTCTACGGCAAGACCTGGGCGGTTGCCACTGGCTGCCCCGCCGCTTCCCATCCCGCGATGCCGCCGGCAATTTCCCCGACGGGACCAAATCCGCTGCGTTGTAACAAGCTCGCGGCGATGGACGATCGATAGCCGCCTGCGCAATAAACCACCAAGGCGCGGTCCTTCGGCAACTTTTCCAGATTTTCCGTCAGATGATTCAGCGGGATGCCCAAGCTTCCCGCGATGTGCTTCTGCCCGCGCTCACGCGGCGTGCGAATATCGATCGCCAGCGGCGGCTCTTGCGATGACAACAGCTCCGCGGCATACTGCCCGCTCAAACGTTCCGTGAACGCGACCAGCTCCGGCCGCGCTTCCAAACTCTGCAATCCATCCTTCAAATATCCGGCCACGTGATCGAATCCGATGCGCCCCAGGCGCACGGCGGAGGCGTGCTCCCGCCCAGGGTCCGCGATAATCACAATCGGATGCTCGCGATCGAGCACGGTTCCCGCCCACGTCGCGAACTGGCCCACGAGCCCAATATTGATGCTCCCCGCCAAATGTGCCGCGGCAAATTCGCCCGCATCGCGCGTGTCCAGAACTTGCGCGCCGGCCGCCTGCAAGGCCAGCACGACGTCCAGCGTCAGCGGATTCATCTCCCGCGCCAGCGATTCGTCCAGCGTCGGCCGCTCTTGGCTGTTCAGCACCGCGTCATAGACGAAGTACGCCGGCGCTTCCGGCTGATCGGCGGTCACCACCTGAATGAACGCCTCCTTGCTCATCGGCTGTAACGCGTAATTCGATCGCCGCTGCTCCCCCAGAGTGGACACCGTCTCCTTGCTCAGCGATTTCCCGCAGAGCGATCCGGCTCCGTGCGCTGGATAAACTAAGCTATCGTCCGAAAGCGCCAATAGTTTCGTGCGCAGCGAATCGAATAGCATTCCGCCAAGCTCGGTGGCCGACCATCCCAGCGCCGCGCGCAGATCGGGCCGCCCGACGTCGCCGATGAACAAAGTGTCCCCCGTGAGGACGGCATGCGCTTGCGTGTCGCTCGCGTTTAGGTCGTACACGACGATGGAGATCGATTCCGGCGTGTGCCCCGGCGTCTCCAGCGCCTTCAGTCGCACACGCCCGAGTTCCAGCGTGTCGCCATCGTGCAGTGCAGTGAACGCATACGCCGCTTTCGCCGCGGCGCCCAAATAGATTGTCGCGCCCACGCGATCGCGTAACTCCAAATGCCCCGCCACAAAATCGGCGTGCAGATGCGTCAGGATTACGTGCTTGATTTTCAGTGCGTGCTCGGCGGCAAACGCGATGTATTGGTCGGTGTCTCGCTGCGGGTCAACCACCGCCGCCGTGCCTGTCGCCTCGTCTCCTATCACGTAAGAAGCGTGTGCCAGGCACGGCAGATAGAACTGCTTGAGGATCACTGCGCATCCCCTCGCTGGCGAGCAACTACTCCGGCTGAGGAACGATCCGCAGATACGGCCGCGGGGATTTCCAGCCGCCAGGATACTTCTGCTTGGCTTCGTCCTCTGTCACCGACGGCAGGATGATCACATCTTCGCCGTGTTTCCAATTCACCGGCGTGGCCACCTTGTGCTTGGCGGTCAGCTGCATCGAATCGAGCACGCGCAGCACTTCGTCGAAGTTGCGGCCGGTGCTCATCGGGTAGCTCAGCATCAGCTTGATCTTCTTGTCCGGACCGATCACGAAAACCGTGCGCACCGTGGCGTTCGTGGCAGCCGTGCGGCCTCCGGAGGTGTCGCCGGCGTCGGCCGGCAGCATGTCATAGAGCTTGGCAATCTTCAGCTCGGGGTCCCCGATCATCGGGTATTTCACCTTGTGCCCTTGCGTCTCTTCGATGTCGGTGGCCCACTTTGCGTGACTACTCACCGGGTCCACGCTCAGCCCGATGATCTTGGTGTTGCGTTTCTCAAATTCCGGCTGCAGGCCGGCCATGTAGCCCAGTTCGGTGGTGCACACCGGCGTAAAATCCTTGGGGTGCGAAAACAACACCGCCCAGCCGTTGCCAATCCATTCGTGGAAATTGATCGTTCCCTGCGAAGTTTCCGCGGTGAAATTCGGCGCTTCGTCGTTTATACGTAGCATTTGTGTCCCTCCTGGGGCGCGATACTATACATAGATTCGCCGTGGCCAATTTGGATTCATCGCGGCCGCACGGCTGCATCGCTGCAAAGAAAAATCTCCGGAAGGGCTCGTGGTGGACGACGAATCAAAATGCCCGGTCAGCGGGAAGCGCAAGTACGCCAGCGAAGGCGATGCTCTGGCGACAGCCGCACACCAGATCGCAACCGCTAATGCACCAAAGGATCTTCGCGCCTATCTATGCTCCTGGTGCCACGCATGGCATCTCACGAAAAATGCGGGAAAAGCTTCGAAGGATCGCAGCTGACGCGCTAGGCTCCAGCGCACCATTCCGGTCAGTTAGGCGTCGGGGATTTGGCTCCGAAAGCAGTGCAGTTCAGGAAGCTGGCGAGGAAATCGGCGCTGTTGCGGGACGTGCGATTTCGTCCAGCTTCACCCAGAAGTCTGGCCGCGATAGCCGGCATCGCGCCGATGGCTGCGCGTACAGATCGCTATTCCCCATCGCTTCCCAAATCTCGCGCAGCGGCCGCTGCCGGATGTTGCCGAAGGAATGCGGCGTGAAATCGCAGGGCGAGACGTCTCCGTTCGCCCGCAGATGCAGCTGCACCATTGCCGCGGGGCAGCCCTCAGCCACGCATGGATACGCAATGCTGGCAAACATCGTCTGATGAACGATCCGCGGGTAGTCCGGCTTCTCTGCGTACTTGCCGCGGAACTCGATCACCTTCGAGGCTTCGGCATCCGTCAAAATGCACTCGCGCTGGCCGTCCAAGCGGCCCGTCGGGATCACGTCAAAGAGAAACACCTCGAGCACGTTCAGCTTCTTGGCCACCTCCATCATCGCGTCCATATCGCCGTTTTGCATTTTCTCGCGCGTGATGTAGGTCGAGATCCCGGTCAGTATCTGCGCCTCGCGGCAGAGTTCCAGACCGCGCGTGGCCTTCGCGAATAGGCCAGGCCGGCCGCGGTTTTCGTCGTGGCGCGCCGCGTCCGGGAAATCCAGACTCACGTATACGCCGTAGAGTCCCGCTGCTTTCAGCCGCGCGATAATCGGCTCGCGCAAAAATTCCCCGTTTGAAAACATCGTGCAGACACAGCGCGACCGGTCCACTTCGGCAATAAGCTTGTAGATATTTTTGTAGAGCAGTGGCTCGCCGCCGGTCAGAACGACGCACGTCGTTCCCAAATCGAGCGCATCGTCGATCGCCTTTTTCAGTTCGTGGTAATTGAGCGCGTCGCCATTCTTGGCCGTCTCTCGCTGGTAGTCCACCGCCGAGCAGTGTGCGCATTCGCACTGGCAATTGTAGGTCACCGCCACGGTCGCCACGTGCGGCGTCCGCGCAAGCGTCACCGTCCCCGCCTTGCTGCTGTGCACCATGTTGTCCACGATCAGACGGATTCTTCGCCGCGTCACCGGCGATCCCATTGGCGGGCTCACCAGCGAGAATGCCTTGTAGCCCCCTTCGACTTCCGCCAAGGGTTTCCCCCCGACGTAGTAATCTTCCTGGGCGCGCCGGTAGCGCTCCATGCCGTTGCGGATTGCGCTTCTTTGCCAGGACTGCAAAGGAGTATCCATGCCTCACCTCTCGGAGACTGCCACCGTTAATTTAATTTTCGCCCAAGTCCCGGCAGGCATAGCAGAGGAGAACCGCCTTCCTTCAATCAGCGCCCTCGGTAAATCCCTCTCCGGAGCCCGCGCCTGCGTTAACAGCGCAGAGCGTCTCGCCGTCAGGGCGCCAGCTTCCCAGCTCGCGGGACTGGCACATTTCCATCGTTCTCATCGGGATTTGTGATTTAGATGTCTACCTAGGCGCATCGTACGCTTCTCCCGCCCTGGACACAACGAATTTGCCATTTGAGCGGACTCGCGCGATTTCGTCGAAACTGACGGGAGGCGGCGACCGGCGGAAAACCCTAGTTCAAGTGCGCGAGCCTGTCGCACGCAAGGAAAAGAAGACGGACGCCAATGTCAGCAACAAAGCCAGCGCGGCCCACCCGGCCCCATCGGCCTTCACAGCGGCGACGCGCGCGGCGGCTAGCAGTTGCGGCAGGGTGTAAGCGGGGGGCGCAGCCGCTGGACTCGCGGGAGAACGCAGCATGAATCCCGCAAATAGCAGTGTTGCCAGCGCGACGACGCCCAATGCGAATCCGGGCAGAGCGCGCTCCCAAGGAAACGGAATCGGAGGCGGTGTCGCGGCCTCGCGGCGGACAGCGTCCATCACCGAACCGGCAAACCCGGACGACGGAACGATTTGTTCTTCGCTTGAGAGAATGCGGTCCAAGGCGTCACGCGTCATGGAATCTCCTCCTGTAAGCCGGCCGAAACCCCGCGTCGCTCGAGTTTACCGCGAAGAATTTCCCGGCCGCGAAACAATCTGGCCTTAAAGGTGCCTTCCGGCACGCCGAGGCTGCGCGCCGCCGCCGGCACATCCATCTCATGAAAATAGAAAAGCAGAATCGCCTCGCGATACTTCGTCGGCAGCGCGTACACCGCGTTGCGAACGACGCGGTCGCGATCCTCATCCTCCAGCCCGCCGTCCGCCGCGTGTGTATCCTGGAGTTCCGGCAGCTCTTCAAGCGGAATTGTGCCGGCGGGAATCCGTCGCAGATCGGTGCGAAATAGATTCGTCGCCAGCGCGAAGAGCCACGTGGAGAACGCAGCCTCCCGCCGCCAGGACGCCAGCGCGCGATACGCCCGAAGAAACGCATCCTGCGCCATATCTTCGGCGCGCGCGCGGTCGCGGCAAAAACGATACGCCAGATTCACAATCGGCCCCTGCCAGCGGCGAACGATGCCATCGAACGCGGAATCGTCTCCGGCCAGCACATTTTCCACATCGGCCTGATCTTCAGCCGCGGACACTCCTCGCCTCGCTCCCCCGTGCTTCCACATGGTACGACCAGACCGTGCCGGCAATGGTTGCATTTTATTTTCTTTTCAGCCTAGCGCAAGAAAATGCAACCGCCGCGACCGCGCCGTTGTCATACCCAGTGCAAGACACAAAACGTGCGAAGGAGGGTGTGATGCCAGCGAATTTTCCGCTGTTCGTTTTTCTGGCTGTCGGAGCATTGTCGTTTTTTGCATTCCTTGCCGTGGCCACCTGGGCGGGCACGCGGCTGAAAGAGCGAGAGGCCTTCTACGAGAGCGAAACGCTGAAGAAATTCGCTGACATGCAAGGCGGCGGAGCGAATCCGGTACTCGAATTGTTGCGCGAGAAAGAAAAGATTGCGCGGACCAAGCAAACAGAAGGCATCAAGCTCGGGGGACTCGTAACCCTTGCAAGCGGCATCGGTTTGATGATCTTTATCGCGGCAGCCGCCCATTCCCGCCCTGCATTTCTGGTTGGCCTTATTCCATTGCTCGTTGGTTTAGCACTGCTGGCTTACGCCTTGTTCATGGCCCCGAAAGATTGACGGGTGCCGCCGCGCCGCGCTTCGTCCGCGGCGCGGCCCGCTCCATTCAATCGACGATCCAGCACCCTCGGGCGCCGAAACCACTGGCTGCGTCTCCGACTAGCGCGCTAATCGCGTATCAACGCGGTTCTGCGACACTTATCGCTCCTTTCCTCTTCCGAACCTGTATAATCCGCGAACACCATGGCACTGTCCGCTGGCACTAAATTAGGCCCCTACGAAATCGGAGCGCCGCTCGGCGCCGGCGGAATGGGCGAAGTCTATCGAGCGCGCGACACTCGTCTGGGCCGCGACGTCGCGATCAAAATTCTTCCCTCCCAGTTTTCGCACGATCCCATGCTCAAGCAGCGCTTCGAGCGCGAAGCCAAAACTGTCTCGCAGCTCAGCCACCCGCACATTTGCGTCCTGCACGATATCGGCTCGCAAGACGGCGTGGATTATCTGGTGATGGAGTTGGTCGATGGCGAAACGCTCGCGCAGCGCCTGGAGCGCGGCCCCCTGCCCCTCGATCTAGTCCTGAAAATCGGCGCGCAGATTGCCGACGCGCTGGACAAAGCCCATCGCAGCGGCGTGGTGCATCGCGATCTGAAGCCCGGCAACCTGATGCTCACGCGCAGCGGCGCGAAACTTCTGGACTTCGGCCTCGCGAAGCCGCCGGTCTCACAGGCGATGGGTTCGGCGCTCACGGCTGAAATGACGCAAGTCGCGCCCGTCACGCAGGCCGGCACAATCGTCGGCACGTTCCAATACATGTCGCCCGAGCAGATCGAAGGAAAGGAAGTGGATGGGCGCAGCGATATTTTCGCGCTCGGCGCCGTCCTCTACGAAATGCTCACCGGCCGGCGCGCGTTTCAAGGCAAATCGCAACTCAGCGTCGCCTCGGCAATTTTGGAAAAGGATCCCGAGCCGATCAGCACGGCGAAACCTCTCACGCCGCCCGCGCTCGATCACGCGATTCGCATGTGCCTTGCGAAATCCCCGGACGATCGCTGGCAAACCGCG
This sequence comes from Candidatus Acidiferrales bacterium, assembly GCA_050014395.1. Taxonomy (GTDB): domain Bacteria; phylum Acidobacteriota; class Terriglobia; order Acidiferrales; family UBA7541; genus DASPOJ01. Next base: position 12,269 of record JBEKDK010000069.1, read on the forward strand.
CGCGATCTGAAATCGGAATTGAATTGGATCGCCGAAAGCGGCGCGCCGCCGGAGCAGGCCGCCGCTCCGCGCAGCAATCGATGGGCGTCGATCACCGCGCTCGCATGCGTCGCAGTCGCCGCAGCAGCCGGAGCCGCGGCATGGCTGCTGAAGCCCGCGCCGGCGTCCGATCGGATGATGCAATTGGCTGTGCCGCTTCCCGAGGACATGTCAGCCCCCGTTTTCGCCAAACTGTCGCCGGACGGCCGTCGCGTGGTCCTGGCCGTCCTCGTAAAGAATCAACAGCTGCTTTGTCTTCGGTCCCTAGATTCATCCGAAATTCAGCCCCTGCCCGGGACCGACAACGCCCGGTCCCCTTTTTGGTCTCCCGACAGCCGGTCCATTGGGTTTTATTCCGGTGGAAAACTGAAAACGATTTCCGCCGATGGCGGACCGGCACAGGTGTTGTGTGACGCGGACCAGGCCGGACACGGCGGAACCTGGAGTGGTGACGGAGTGATTCTCTTCACCGCCGATAGCGGGCCTCTTCAAAGAGTGAACGCTTCGGGAGGAAGTTGCGCTCCGTTGATGAAGGAAGAGTCTGGCGAAAATGACATCTCCCCCATTTTCCTGCCCGATGGAAAGCATTTCCTCTACCAGGTGCAGGGAGCCGACGAATCCAAAGCCGGCATTTACGTCGCGTCGCTCGATAATCCCGCCGGTCAGCGCCTGCTTGCTGACCAAACCAGCGCTCTATTTGTTCCTTCGAGTCACGGACGCAATCAAGGTTATCTGTTCTTTCGGCGCGGAACCACGCTGACGGCGCAGGCATTCAACACCGGCACGCTCCAACTCGCGGGAGACGCCTTCCCCGTCGCCCAGCGCGTCGCCTTAGACGCTAGCATCCAACTTGCCGTCTCGACTTCCGAGAACGGTCTCTTACTTTATTTGTCCGACTTGGTCCGTGATTACCAGCTCTCTTGGTTTGACCATACCGGGAAAGAATTGGGAAACGTCGGGCCGACGGGACGCCAAGACGGACCCGAGCTTTCGCCCGACGGTAAGATCGCGGCGATGAATCGCAACTTTAGCGGCACGGACACCGAACTGTGGCTGGAAGATCTGGCCCGTGGCAGCGCGACCCCGTTCACATTTGATCCGACGCACGGCCTTGAAGGGGTGTGGTCTCCAGATGGATCCCAAATAATCTTCGCCACTAGCGACGGAAAGCTTTATCGAGAACGGACGAACGGGGGCGGTCAGCAGGAACCGCTGCTGGCGGACGGCGCCCAAAAGTATCCGTCCGACTGGTCGCGCGACGGCCGGTTCTTGCTTTACACCTATATTGATTCCAAGACCGGCGCCGATATTTGGGTGCTGCCCGATCCGTCCGGGAAGTCCGGTGATAGCAAACCGTTCCCCTTTCTTCAGACTCAGTTTATGGAAAGCCAAGCACAGTTCTCTCCCGATGGCCGGTGGATCGCTTACACCTCGTACGAATCTGGTCAGAGCGAAATTTATGTCCGGCCATTTTCCGGACAGCCTTCCGCAACCGCTGGCGAATGGAAAATTTCCGCCGATGGCGGTGTCGCGCCGCGCTGGAGCCCGGACGGCAAGGAACTCTATTATCTGAACAGGACCACAACGGGCCATTTCAAGACTCAATTGATGGCCGTGCCGGTTCACGCGAGCGGCGCGACTTTCGAGGCCGGAACACCCAAACCGCTTTTCGACTTCAACTACCTCGGCATCGTCCCGCAGCGTAACATTTTCGGATATAGCGTGGCGCCGGACGGCCAGCGGTTCCTTGTGACCGCTTCCACCCAGCCGATTACGACAACGCTGAACGTCATCGTGAATTGGGAAGCCAGCGCCCCCAGAAACAAATAACGATCCGCGCCGGGGGCTCGAACATCTCCGGTTCACGCGTTCCTCGCGCGCCAACACGCTCAACGTGAGTTACCGTTCCATTCCTCTTCTGAACCTGTATAATTCGCGGACACCATGGCACTCTCGGCCGGCACCAAATTAGGACCCTACGAAATCGTCGCCCCGCTCGGCGCCGGCGGCATGGGAGAAGTCTATCGCGCGCGCGATTCCCGATTGAACCGCGACGTCGCGATCAAGGTCCTCCCCGCGCATCTTTCCTCCGAACCGCAGCGCCGCGAGCGCTTCGAGCGCGAAGCCCGCGCCATCTCCGCGCTGAATCATCCCCATATCTGCACGTTGTACGACATCGGCCGCGAGGGCGCGACCGATTATCTGGTGATGGAGCTTGTCGAAGGCGAGACGCTCGCCACGCGCCTCGAAAAAGGCGCGCTCCCGACGGAGCAAGTCCTGCGCCTCGGCGCTGAAATCGCCGACGCCCTCGATAAGGCCCACCGCCTCGGAATCACTCACCGCGATTTGAAGCCCGGTAACATCATGCTCACGAAAGCCGGAATCAAACTCGTCGATTTCGGCCTTGCAAAATTCACGGCGCTCGCCGCGCCTGCCGCAAACAACGCCGAAACCATGCTCGCGACAATGCTTCCCGCCGACCCGGCCAAGCCGCTTACGGGCGAAGGCATCATCGTCGGCACATTCCAATACATGGCGCCCGAGCAAATCGAAGGCGGCGAAGCCGACGCGCGCTCCGACATTTTTTCTTTCGGTGCCGTGCTCTACGAAATGGCCACAGGCAAAAAGGCCTTCTACGGCAAGACTCCAGCGAGCGTCATCGCCGCCGTCCTGGCCGCCGAGCCCACGCCGATCTCGACTCTGCAACCCATGACTCCGCCGGCGCTTGAGCGCCTGGTGAAAATCTGTCTCGCGAAAGATCCCGATGAGCGTTTCCAAAGCGCCCACGATCTCAGCCTGCAACTCAAATGGATAGCCGAAGCCGGTTCGCAAGCAGGAGTCGCCGCGCCCGTCGTCGCGCACCGCCGCAGCCGCGAAAGAATCGCATGGGCGCTCGCCGCGGTGGGCCTGATCCTCGCCGCCGCGCTAGCCTTCGTCTATGTTCGCTCCTACCTCAACCAGCCTAAGCCGACTCGTGCGCGCTTTCTTGTCTCTCTGCCCGACAACGTGTTCATCTCTCAGGTGAGCCCCTCGCCCGACGGCCATTACTTGGCATTTGTCGGTGTCACCAAGGATGGAGTGCGCCAGCTTTGGGTGCGCCCGATTGACGCTGTGGACGCGCAGCCGATGGCCGGAACGAAGGGCGCGGATTTTTTTTTCTGGTCGCCGGACAGCCGCTATCTCGCGTACTACGACGCCGTCAGTCTGAAAAAGGTGCCCATTTCTGGCGGAACCCCGCAGACGCTATGTGAGTTGTCCGGAATCGGAAACGGAGGCTGGAGTAGCGCTGGCGTGATTCTCTATGGCACCAATGCCGCGGGCCCGATTATGAAAGTTTCCGCGGATGGCGGCGAACCCAGTCCTGCGACCACGCTTGACCGATCGCTGGCGGAAACCAGGCACCTCGCCCCCTGGTTCCTGCCGGATGGGCGGCATTTCCTTTATCTTTCCATTCGCAACACCACCGGCCCCACAGCGTGGACGTGCATCGGCTCGCTCGATTCTAACGAGACCAAGTGCTTGGGGAACACCGATTCTGTCGTCCGCTACGCCCCGCCAGGTTATCTGCTCTACGTGCGCGCGAACGCGCTCGTGGCCCAGCCGTTCGATCTCCACGCGCTTGCAACTACCGGCGACCCAGTTCCGATCGCCGAGAGCGTCCAGAGCTTCTCGGTCTCCGACAGCGGCATCCTGTCCTACACTCCTGCGGAAGCGGCCACTCAGTACCAGATGCAGTGGTTTGATCGTAGTGGCAAGACGCTTGGTACGGTTGGCCAGCCCGGCTTGTACAGCGCCCCAGCCCTATCGCCCGACGGCACCCGAGTCGCGGTCGGTATGATTGACCCGCACGTCGGCACCCGCGATCTATGGCTCTTCGATTTGAAGCGAGCTACGGCCTCGCGATTGACATTCGATCCCACGGACGAGTCCAATCCTGCTTGGTCCCACGACGGCAGCCAAATCGTGTTCACTTCGACGCAAACCGGAAATCGAGACATTTACCAGAAGGCGTCCAGCGGTCTCGGCAATTCCCAGCTTGTCTTCGCCTCCAAAGATCAGCAGAAGAGCGTTGACGACTGGTCGCCCGACGACCGCTACGTTGTGTACGACACGACTTCTCCAGGCAGTCTGTGGATTCTGCCGCTCTTCGGCGACCGCAAACCCTCTCTCTTTGTGCAGGGCTCTACGGAGGCCAGGGAGGCGCGCTTCTCGCCCAACGGCCACTACATCGCCTATTCCTCAAACGAGACCGGCAATTACGAAATCTACGTCCGATCGTTTCCAGACCCGACGAGTAAATGGCAGGTCTCATCCGGCGGCGGCGCGCACCCCGAGTGGCGGCATGACGGTAAGGAACTCTATTTCATCTCGAGCGGAAAGCTGGTGGCCATGGACGTCTCGACAGACGGCCCGCAGTTCCAGTCCGGTGTTCCCAAGCCTCTCTTCGCTGTCGATTTTCGCCCCGATCGAGGCAGTGGAAATGGCGTCTACGCCGTGACCGCCGACGGCCAGCGCTTCCTCGCCGTCACCAACGTCGAGCAACAAACCATCGCACCCGTCACCGTCGTCATGAATTGGGCCGCTGATTTGAAGCGATGATAGTCGCGCCATCCCACGCGCCAACTTGACTTGCCTTCCCCCGCTGGATATCTT
>JBEKDK010000070.1:0-16774 GCA_050014395.1 Candidatus Acidiferrales bacterium
AACGCTCCGGCGGAGCACAACAACCCACCAGCACATACAAACGCCCCAGCAGAGCCCAACAACCCACCGGCAGAGCACAACAACCCACCGGCGCGCACGAACGCGCCTACACATGAAAACGCGCCACCGGCGAACAACAACCCGCCAGCGCATACGAACCCGCCGCCGCATGAGAACCCACCAGCGCATCCGGCACCCGCGCCAAAACCGGCGAAGCCGCCAAAAAATGATAAAGGCAGCGGTGGGGACCAGGAACCGAAACACTAGACGCGAATCGTAAAAATTAATTGTAGTGGGCGAGCCCGTTGGCGCGATTTGGCGCTAACGGGCTCGTTGTTTTTTTTTTGCGGGCTTGCGATGCGGAACCTCTGCGCGTCACTCGTCCAGATAAACAGGATCGCTGATGACGACGATTCGCTTACTGCCCTTCAGAAACAAGAGCGCCTTGAGAGCCGCGGTCCGATTGTTGCGCAGAAGATAATCGTACCAGTGGAGCTTCACGAACTCCGGGATCAGCACGGCGATTCGGCGAGTCGGGTTCTGGCGCTCCACTTCCAAGATGTAATTCATGATCGGCGTGATGATCATGCGATAGGGCGATTCCACGGTGGTCAGCTTCGGCGGCGGCAATCCGTTTTGCTTCACGGGCGCTTCGACCAGTGCGGGCCATTGCTGCTCGAGCGACCCGCTATCGTCTTCGGCGACGATGTGCAGGACTTCGACGTCCTTCGAGATTGTCAGGGCAAAGCGGATCGCGCTCTGCGCAATCTTTCCCCAATCGCGCAGCGGCACAATCACGATCGGCGGTTCGAGCGACGTCGCGTCCAGCGGCGTGTCGCAGGCCAGCAGCTTCGCGTTGCGCGCGAGGCGCCGGTGCACGAACATCATGATGCCCAGAAGCGACGGGATCAGAATCACGGTGATCCACGCGCCGTGAGTGAACTTCGCGACGAGCACGACGATCACCGTGATGCCCGTGGCCACGGCGCCGACGCCGTTCACCACGATGCTGTGCCGCCAGCCCGCGCCCTTCATGCGCTTCCAGTGCGCGACCATTCCCGCCTGGGATAGCGTGAACGCCAGAAACGCGCCGACAGCGAAGAGCGGAATCAAGCGATCCGTCACGCCACCGAAGATCACAAGCAAAGTCCCGGAGAGAAATGCCAGGACCCAGATGCCTTGGGTATAGACCAAGCGGCGACCGCGGACGTTGAAGCCATCGGGGAGATACGAGTTCTGCGCGATGGCCCGGCAGAGGCGCGGGAAGTCGGCGAAGGCGGTGTTCGCCGAAAGCGCGAGCACGATGAGAATGGACGCGATGGCCACGTAATAGAAGGCGCCGCGGCCGGCAACAGCCACCACCACCATCGAGAGGACGCTTTGATAGCCCGGCTGGCCCGGATCGGTCGCGGTGATGTGATACGCGCGAACCAAGTAAGCGATTCCGCCGAGCATCACAATCAACAGGCCGATGATCAGCGTGAGCGTGCGTTGCGCGGTGCGCACGGTGGGCTCGCGGAACGCGCGGACTCCGTTGCTGACGGCTTCGACGCCCGTCATCGCCGTGCAACCGCTGGCGAATGCTTGCAGGATCAGCCACACGCTGACGGCTTGCACGGCGTGGCTGGCAGGGGGTGGGGGCGCGACGATCGCCGCGGGATGGCCTGCGGCGGCGATGGATTTGAAAACGCCGAACGCGATCGCGCCAACCAGGTTGAGGACGAACACGTACGTCGGAAGCATAAAAATGATTCCCGCTTGGCGCGCGCCGCGGAGATTAACGATCGTAATGAGCGCAAGAATCGCTAGGCAAATCCCGAGCGTGTGCGGAAGCAAGCTGGGTACGGCCGAGACCAGCGCGCCGACGCCGGCAGAAATTCCGACAGCGGCCGTCAAAACATAATCGATCATCAAGGCCGATGCCGCCAGCAGGCCGGGGAACACGCCGAGATTCTCGGTGGCTACGGTGTACGAGCCTCCGCCGCCGGGATACGCAGCAATCGTTTGCCGATACGAAAAATAAACGATAACCAACAGAATGATGATGCTGGTGGTGATCGGAACGGCATAGGCAACGGCCGCGGCGCCGAGTGGAATCAAGAGCGTCAGCGCGGCTTCAGGTCCGTATGCCGCGGAACTGAGCGCATCGAGGCCAAAAATCGGGACGCCGGCGGAGGTGCCCAATCCTTCCGCTCGCTCCATGGAAGTGGCGAGGGGTTTGCCGAATAAGAGATCCCGTATCGTCATTGGGTCTTTACGGCGAAAAATCTCCCGTACAGAAACAAACAGGGGACAGCGTCAGATTATGTTGGTTGCGATGAATTCGGGCAAGAATAAATCGAAGAATCAAAGTAGCGCACGAACGCCGGCTGTGGCGCGCGGGATTCCTGCGTCGAATCAAATCACGCCGGAGTCCGCCTTGACAGGGTGGTGTAACGAGCCTACAACTTCGTTGCAGAGAATTTCGGCGTTGCAACGGAACAGGAGCAGCAAATGACCCCGTCGTCAAATCTGCACGGTCCCATTTCAAAGAAGTGGTTTCAGTCGCGGCGATTTCTAGTGGCAGCGATCGTGTGCGCAAGTTTGGTGGTTACTGGATTCGCGCTGGCGCAGAGCGCGGGCCAGACCGCAGCGACAGGCCAGCCTCCGGCGGCAAGTCAACAAGTTCCACCTGGCAAGGGAATACAACCCGATCTTGAATATCCGATTCTGCCGATCGGAGCGCCGGCGCCCGATTTCGATTTGCCGGGAGTCGATGGCAAGAACCACACGCTCGGCGAGTACTCGAAGGCCAAGATTCTTGCCGTTGTGTTCGAGTGCAATCACTGCCCCGTGTCGCAGCTCTACGAGGAGCGCGTCGAAAACATTTATCAAGACTATAAGGACAAGGGCGTCGCCGTGGTGGCGATCAATCCGAACAATCCGAAGGCAATCCAGCTCCAAGAATTGGCCTACACGGACGTGGGCGATTCCTTGGCGGAGATGAAGATTCGCGCGGCGTTCCGGCACATCGATTATCCGTACCTCTACGACGGCGACACACAAACGGTCGCGATGAAGTTCGGAGCGGTTGCCACGCCGCATATCTTCATTTTCGATCAGGATCGCAAACTGCAATATCAAGGCAGAATTGACGACAACATGACCGAATCGCTCGCAAAATCGCACGACGCGCGCAACGCGATCGACGCGCTGCTCGCGGGCCAACCGGTGCCTGTGGCGACGACGCGCGCCTTCGGCTGTTCCACCAAGTGGATATCGAAGTCCTCGGGTGTGGCGGATGAGATGGCGGAGATCGAAGCGCAGCCGGTGACTTTAAGCATGGCGAGCGCGGACGATTTGAAAAAGCTGCGCGCAAATCCGACCGGCAAACTGTTGCTGGTGAATTTCTGGGCGACGTGGTGCGGCCCCTGCATCAGTGAATTTCCGGAGCTTCAGAAAACGTATCGGATGTTTCGCATCCGCGACTTTGCAATGGTCACGGTCGCGGAAAATAGTCCCGACGAGAAGGCGGGCGTTCTAGAGTTCCTGCAGAAGATGCATGCTACGACCACGAATCTGGCTTTCAGTTCGTCGGACACAAATGCCATGCAAGAAGCGTTCGATCACAATATGGTGGGCGCGGTGCCATTCACCTTGCTGATCGCTCCAAATGGCGACGTTGTGTATCAGGAACAAGGCGATGTGACGTTTCTGGCATTGCGGCGCGCGATTCTGGCGAACCTGCCCGACACCAAGCATTATCCAGGCCAGCAGGCATTTTGGTCGCAAAAATAGGATTGGAGGAGATGACCATGAGTTATTCGCGCTTCCCGCACAGGTGCGCCTTCGCGGAAGAACATTTGGACGTTGCTCGACTGAGCAGGCGAAAGCGAGGCTGCCGCTTCAAGGTACTTGCGAGCTTTCTATTGGGCATTGTTGCGCTCGCGCTGCCGTGGAATGCACGCGCACAGTGGGCCCCTCTCAATCCTGTGGTGAGCGTCGCGCAAGAAACGAACGGCGCGCTGCTCACGATGCAAACCGGGATGCTGCGCGTCGAGGTGTGCACGGATTCGATCATTCACGTCGTGTATTCTCCGACGTCGACGTTTCCCGATGCGCCCGCATATATTGTGACGAAGACAAGCTGGCCGGCGGCGCAGTGGACGATCACGACGACGGATAAGGCCATCACGCTGGCCACGGCCCGCATGACGGTGACGATCATGCGCGCGGACGGCAAGATTCGCTTCAGTGACGCGAAGGGCAACAAACTCTTCGAGGAAGACGGCCGGAGCATGACGCCGGTCGAAGTGAATGGCGAGAAGACTTACCGCTCGGAAATCGTTTCCGGACTTTGGGAATCGACGGAGGGATTTTACGGCCTGGGGCAGCATCAGGCCGGCGTGTGGAACTATCACGGCGAGTCGGTCGATCTCTCGCAGGACAATACGAACATCTCCGTGCCATTTTTCGTTTCCAGCACCGGGTACGGCGTGCTGTGGAACAACGCGTCGCGCAGCCGATTCAACAATCGATTTCTGCATGCCCTGTACATCAGCTCCGACGTGGCGGATACGATCGACTATTACTTTCTCTATGGCCCTGACTTCGATCGGATCATCGCCGGCTATCGAGATTTGACGGGACCCGCGCCGCTATTCGGCAAGTGGGCCTACGGCTTCTGGCAGTGCAAGAATCGGTATTCCTCGCAAGACGAATTGCTGGGTATCGCTCACAAATATCGCGATTTGCAAATTCCGGTGGACAACATCGTGCAGGATTGGTTCTGGTGGAACACGATGGGCGAGCCCGTCTTCAATAAAAATTATCCCGATCCCCCGGCGATGATCGCCGACCTGCACCAAAATCATTTCCACGTGATGTTTTCATTCTGGCCGTTCTTCAATCAAGGCACTGCGACTTACGATGAGATGGATCGACGCGGCTTCTTCATTGCGCACAACGTGGTGGGCAACGATATTCATCCGCAAGGGCAAGCGCTCTACGACGCCTACAATCCCGCGGCGCGTGCATACTACTGGTCGCTGCTCGACAAACTTTTTGCGATCGGGGCGGACGCATGGTGGCTGGACACGGACGAACCGGAAACCGAAGGACAGGAAACGAATATTCTGATCAATCACAATGTTGCGATCGGCAACGGCGCGCGCTACTTGAATCTTTATCCGTTGATGACGACGACGGGAGTTTACCAAGGGCAGCGCGGCGCAAGCGATCAGAAGCGGGTATTCATACTGTCCCGCTCCGCATTTGCCGGCGAGCAGCGGAACGCCGTGACGGCGTGGTCCGGCGACGTGGAAACGAATTGGCTGAGCTTTGCACGGCAAATTCCCGCGGGATTGAATTTCGAGCTTTCGGGGCTTCCCTATTGGACCACGGACATCGGCGGATTTGTGACCGGGAATCCGGACGATCCGGCGTACCGCGAACTTTTCGTGCGCTGGTTTGAGTACGGCACTTTCTGCCCGATCTTTCGCGTGCACGGAACGCGCGTGCCCAATGTGAACGAGCTGTGGTCCTACGGGCCCGACGCGCAAAAAATCCTGACCGACTTCGATCGACTGCGCTACCGGCTGCTTCCCTACATCTATTCGGTCGCGTGGAAGATTACCAACGAGGGCTACACGCCGATGCGCGCGCTGGCGATGGATTATCCCGACGACGTGCGCGCGCGCAACATCGGCGATCAATTCATGTTCGGCCCGGCGATTCTGGTGAATCCGGTGACGGAGCCGGGGGCAACTTCTCGCCACCTCTATTTGCCGAGTGCGAAGTGGTACGACTTCTGGACCGGGCGCGCGGCGAACGGCGGAGTTGCCGTGGACGCGGCGGCGCCGATCGGAAGAATACCGCTGTATGTTCGCGCCGGCTCGATCGTGCCGATGGGGCCGGAGCTTCAGTATTCGACGGAGAAGCCCGCAGATCCGATCGAGCTGCGCGTATACACCGGCGCTGACGGCAGCTTCACTCTCTACGAGGACGAAAACGACACCTATAATTACGAGAAGGGCGCCTACGCGACGATTCCATTCGCGTGGGACGACGCCGCGAAAACGCTGACCATCGGCGCACGCGCCGGAAAATTCCCGGGAATGCTGGAAGCGCGGACGCTCCGAATCGTGTTCGTCTCCGAAGGGCACGGAACGGGAATCGACGCGACGCCGCAAGCGGACAAGACCGTGACGTACAACGGCGCGCAAATCATCGTGCGGCCGTAGGGGCGGCGCGGGAAGACGCCCGGCTCCCGCTTACTGGGAAAGGATTTGAATCACGGCCTGGATTCGGACTTCGTTGGCTGCCGCAAATGCCGCGTTGGCGGCGGAAACCGTGGGTGGCAGCGGCGCGTTTGGACTGCTCTTCTTCATCTCTACGTAGCTAGAGGCGTTCGCAAGCGCGAAGGTCATCACGATATATTCGTGCGAGCTGAAGCCTAACGGCTTGATCGCCCCGGTCAACTGCGGGAACTTGTCCAGCGCCGCGGCGCTCTGGGCAATTGTGTTTGGGCCGGCGTTGTTCCTTGAGGCGGCAGTGAGTTGCTGTTCCAAATTCGGATTGTCCTTGAACTGCGTCGCGATCGCTTTTGCGGCGCTCTCGAAGCGAGACAGCTTGTCGGTGGTCAGTTGATATGCGCGAATTTCCTTATTGTCGGGGGTTTCCTGGTTCGCACCGGTGCCCGCCTGGGCGGCCGAAAGCGAAGCGGCCCCTGCCAGGACGACGATCGAGATAGCAACTGCGTGGAATATCGAAAAGCGTCTCATAAGCATAGCCTCCTCGCGCAGGCGATAGGCTGTAGCGCCGCCGCGCCGCAAGGCCCAGATTCTACGCGAGATATCTCTTAACGCAAAGCATTCCAACCGCACTAATTGACATCAAAACTACCTATGCCAAGGGACAGGTGCACATCCCGTTCCCGTAGGTGAAAATGCCCTTTCCGAGGCCTCCCTGATACGGGAATATTCTAGTAACGATTATGGGCTATGCAGCATCCAAAGCCTAATAATCGGATGGAAGGTCTGGGGTGAGCGTGAGAAGGATATATTCAGCGGCAATCATAACTGTTCTGTTGTGCATTCCGGCGCTGGCGCAGCAACAACAGGCGCCGCAAAAGCCGCAACCACAGCAGCAGCAGACGGCTGCCGACCCGCCGGGGTCGGAACAGCAGATTTTCGTTCCGCCGCCACCAGAACCGCCGGCGACGACGCAGAAGAATAGCAGTTCGACGCAGCCTGGCACTTCACCCAGTAGCAGCGGTACGGCGCCGGCAAAGGGATCGGCCATCGGAACAAACGACCGGCTGTTCTTTTTGTTGCCGAATTACGGGACCCTGGAGAATTCCGGAAGCGTCCAACCGCTTACGGTGAAACAAAAATTCGACATTCAATTGCGTAACTGCTTCGATCCGGTAGTGTTCCCATACGTCGGTCTGCTGGCGGCGGTCAGCCAGATGAGCAACAGCGATCCGGGCTACCGGCAGGGGGCGCTCGGTTACGCCAAACGCTACGGCGCGAGTTTTGTTGACAGCACCGACGAGAATTTTATGGTGGGCGCAGTGTATCCGTCGCTATTCAGACAAGATCCGCGCTACTATCAAATGGGAAAGGGCGGCCTTATCCATCGCACCGGATATTCCGTGAGCCGCATTTTCTTGACGCGTGCGGACTCTGGGCGGACTGAGTTCAACTTCTCGGAGTTTTTCGGCAGCGCGACATCGACCGCCATCGGCACAACCTATCGCGTAGGCAGTGAAAAAAATGTGGGCGATGCGGCGACCGATTGGGGAACGATGGTTGCATGGGACACCGCAGCGAATCTTCTGAAGGAATTCTGGCCCGATATCCACAACAAATTTCGGCGCAGCAGCTCCAAATCTTGAATTGAAAACGCGGACAATCGAAGTCGAAACCGTCGCCGAAGGAGAATATCGCGTTCGAGTTGTCGAGGGCGCGAGCGAAACGACGCACCACGTGGCGCTGAAGGCGGAAGATTGCCACAGATTGGGCGCGGGAAAAACCGGGCCCGAAGAACTAGTGCGGCGATCGTTTGAGTTCTTGTTGGAACGCGAGCCGAAGGAATCGATCCTCGCGCGCTTTGACTTGCCGGTAATCGCTCGATATTTCCCCGAATACGAAAGCGAAATCGCAGCGCGATGCATGGCTTGTGTATGCCGGAGTCGAGCCGGCGTTTGACCCGCTGCGCTCATCCCCGCAATTTGAAAAGTTGCTGGCGGACATCGGGCTATCGAATCAACACGCAGGAAATTGAATCGCCTCGCAACTCAGCGGCTCCTTCCGCACATCTTCCGCGCCGATGCACTTTCAGTCATCGCCCCGCCTGCGGTCCTGCGTTAGACGCCGTCGGTAAAGCCTCATCACAAACGAATGCGCTGCTTGGACCCATCGCTAACGCCTTCTCATGAAAGGACTTAGCAGCGACGCCCGACCGGATAGATGGCCCTATGAGTTTGCGGCGACTCATGAGATATCAGCACAAATTAGCGCTAGGGTTGATGCGGCGATTCCACGCTCTGATCACTTTGCACGGAGAATAAAACAAAATCACCAAACGTGTGCTTGACGACGGAGCGCAGATTTGCCATGTCGGTGAACGTCTCAGCGTTTTGCGGCAGCCAGAGCTGCGTATTCTGCGCGTGGAAGTCCACGGGCGCATAGCTAATTGAGACGGCGTCGCTGCTGAGCTTAAGCATCGGGACCGGCTCAGCCAAATTCGTTTCGATGTGCAGCACCTGGTAGGAATCTCGTGCAATCCACGCGCGCCCCTTCAGTTTCAGGGGAATTTCCCTCTGCGGTGTGCTGATTCCTTGTGTCCGGCTGGGCCTGTCTTTGCGTTGGATGAAATTTATCACCCACGCGGAGGTTCCATTCCAGTCGGCCGTGCCTTCGCACGCCATGTTGTAATCGCCTTGGTAGTACGGATGGAAAATCAGAGCGAGAGCCGTAAGCCCATTGTCCTGCGGAGCGCCGATGAGTCCCCTTCCGCCCGCGGATACTTGCCGAGATTCGCTTACGGAAAGCGCGCCGGGCAACTGCTGGAAGCTCACGACATAATCATACGTAGCGGTTTCGGTGACGCGCACGAATCCGAAGGAATCCAGTTGCTGGAATTGATCCTTTTCTTGCGCGGCAAAGCGCTGGAGGTTGGCAACAAGCTCCTGCGCGCGTTCGCCCGCGTGGGCCAGAACATCGGAAAGCGAGCATTGCTCCGCGGTGGAAATTGACGCCAGCGGAGCGTCCACGTCCGGCGGCGCCCAGATCTCCTCATGAAGCTTCGCTTCCTGATCCTGGGCTTGATGCGCAAGTTGCTTACAAGTCTCCTGCAAATTGCCTGGGCTCTGGGCGCATTTATTGAAGGCGTCGGCCGACTCAGGGTAGCGCTTGAGTTCGTGCAATCCAATTCCTAGCGCCCAAAGGTCGGTGGGGCCGTGTGACGTTGTGCCCTGCGTGGATTGTTCGAGTTCCAGAACGGAAAGCCCATACTCCCGCCGGTAAAAATAAATCATGCCCAGTCCGCTGTGTGCCAGCGAGATCTCAGATTTCTTGTAGGCCGGAAATGTCTGGTCGGCGATCCACGCAGGTTTGTGCAGGCCGGGGATGATTTGAATCGCGTACTTCAAGTATTTCTCAGCCTGATCGAACTTAGCGGCCGCGTCTGCATCGTTCGGATTGTAGAAGTGAGAGATCACCCAGCCATTCAGAACCAATATGTCCACATCGTCTGGATATTTCGCGAGTGCGCTTTCGGCCAATGCGTAGAGATTATTCCAGTCTTTTTTTGAGTAGTACGCCACCACGAGAATGTTATCCACGGGTTCAGCCAAATGGCTCGCTGGATAATTGTGAAGAAAATTCTGGCTGAGCCGAATTTGCTGGTCCGCATCTGCCGTTCCCACGATCGTGTTGAAACTGTTTTCTTCCTGCAATCCGGGACCCGCCACCGGCGCTACCGGTTTCGCGGCCGATCCGGCATCGGACGCATTTGGTGTGCGAGTAGCACTCAAATCGGTGCCCGGGGAAGTTTTTTCCGGCGGCGTGGCGAAATAGCCGGGACGCGCTTGCACCGACCAATCGGAGTGCGCGATCACTGTGGTTTTTAATTTGTGAAAGCGGCCGTCGAATGCCAACTCGTCCGGCGTGAAGCCGATCACATAGGATGCTTCCGCGACCGCGCCGATGCGCGCAAACCCTTCCGCATAGTTGTTCGTATCGCGGATGAAGACGCCGCCCGTGCTCTCCACTGCCTCCTCGATGACGGCTGCGTCGGCATCGACGCTTGCCTTTTCGTTTTGTGCGCTGGCTCCGGGTCCCGTCGACGACTGGCTGGCGTCACCGCCGGGTACAAACGCGCCGAGACCATACGCGGCCATCGCATTGATCGTCACGTTGCTGCGGATAGCGTCGTCGATGATCTTGCTCAGGCGATTTTCGTGCGTTCTGTTCCCTCCAAAACCGTCCGAGAGCAAGCCAATTCTGTGCTCGCCGGGAAGTTCACCAATCTGGCGGATCAGATTCTGCAACGCTCCAAGCGTGGCTTCGGAAGTCGCGTCGCTTTGGGCCACCGCCCTCCGCGCGTCGCCTTGGGCGCTGCCCGTTAGGTCGGTGCCCGGGTCGCAGGTGTTCGGCGGCCCACCGCAAATGCACTCCGCCGTCATGCCGATGACGTTCGAGACTATCAATGGGTTGTTGTCCAAGAAGCCTTGCGCAAGATAGGGCGTCAGCTTAGGGCACTCTCCCGCTGCGAGGTTCGGTTGGACGCGAAGCTGAGCGAGTGCATTCTGAAGTTTATCGGCGTCGGTTGTAAAATCGAGATCCACCTTGCCCGACGGCGTGAAGATGCCGAGGCTATCACCCGCCCCCAACGCTTTTGACAGAAATCCTTGCGCCGCTCTGCGGGCTTGGGCCAATTCACCAGACTGCAGATGGTAATCGTCGAAGAAAAGCGCCGTGTAGCGCAGGTCAGACGATGACGCAGACGAACTGGTGGCGGGCGCCGCAGCTTGCTCAACGGAAGGCGCCCCGGCAGGTGCGGGCTGAGCCGCCGCGCCATCGGCGGAGAAAAACGAGATCGTTTGCGGCTTGCCGTTGTCCAGAATTTGGAAATCGGATTGGCTTAAGCCTGTCACCGCGTTGCCGTGGCTATCGCGAACCACGACGCGCACGAGCACAAGATTCGTTTGAACCCGGATGACCGACGGCGGCGCGGTTGCCTGTGGCGGCGTCGGAGACGAAACGTCCGGGACTTGCGCGGCTAGCAGCACGAGGCTACACGCTGCGAGCGCGATCGTGGTCAGTGCGGCCCTGGCTACTGGAAGTCTGCAATCGGTGCGCCCGCGCGTTTCTGCGCTCAATAAATTCGCCAAAGTGCCCTCCCAATACACAGCCACCCGCAACGTTTCGCTAGCACGCAGTGCGCCCGCGACCTCAAACTCGACGGCCGGTGTACTTTACGGTTTGACCCGGGTTTCGGGGACTGGACCGTAGGACTGTGGCGCACCCATGAAAGCGATTTCGAATCGGTCGAGCGTCAAGCCGGGATCAAGCGCGTAAATCGTCAAAGTGTGCGCGCCGGGAGCCAACTGCAGATCGGGAACTTTCTCGATCGCCTCGTTGGTCATTGCGTGCTCACGCCAAGCATCGCTGAACTCGGGAGCGTAGAAATCGAGCACCTTCGGCGGCCCGCCGTCGATCGAAACCGCGAGGCGCACGCCGTCCTCCGATGTGATCGGAAATGTCGGCAATGCGATCACGTTCAGTGTAGCTTTGTCGTCCGTCGTAGTCGTCGCGAAGCGATAAGTGGCGCTCGGCGCGCTCAGGATCGCCGACGGATCACTGGCGTCGACCGATTTCATGTCCAGCGTTGTGCGCAGATCGGCGCCGGTGTGGCCAAGGCCGTCCACCACTTCCCAACCTGCGCTGCGTGAATCGGCGTGCGTCGCATACATCGAAACGATCCGGTCAGATTCGATGAACGAAACATTTTTGACCGCGTTGGGCAACGCAACTTGGACGTGAACCGCGATCGGCTGCTCGGCGGCGGTGCAAGTGATTGTGACGGCGCCGGTGTCGTCCTCCTGCTTCGGCGCTGCCGCCCAGTCGATGGACACTAGGAGGCGATCCTCAAAAACTTTCGTGTCGGGCGAGAAGTCGCCGCGGCTCCGGCTCACCTTGATCCACGGGGCGCTGGGCGTCGCTGCCCATACGGCTGCGACGGGGCCCTCGACGAACACATCGACGTAGCGGCTTTCCTGCAATTCGCGATGGAACGCTGGCAGCGTCGGCGTCCACCAGCCGGTGGTATCGAAATAGCCGCCGCCTTCGGTTTGCACGCCGCAATTCTTGTCGCCGTTAGTGCTCCACGCGGGGATGTGCGGCGCTTCGTAAATCGGCAGGTCGTGCGGAACTGTGGTCTCCATGTAGCGCCACTTTCCTTGCTCCATCACATCGTTGTAATAGTGCGTGTCGGCGGCGGCATCGTTCTGCGCTTGCATCGCGCCTTCGGCCCAGAGATTGGCGCTCGCGCGGTGTTGCAATCCGTAGGTGATTGATTTGTCGAGATCGAGTTGGCGCAAGTTCAAGTCGCCGGCAATATCTATGGGATATTCGACCATCTGGAAGAAAGCCGCTTTGCGGTCGGCCGGCATCGCGGCCATCTCCGCTTTGGCATCCATCATGATTTCCGCGTAAGCGACGTTGCGGCGCGCGTTCTCATCGCCGAAATCGAGCATATTGAATTTGGTTTGCTGGATGGGAGTTTCGGGGAACACTTCGGTCCAACCCATGAATTCCGGATTACGATCGAAGGCCAGTTGGAAGTGGCGCCACAGAATTTCGGCAATCACATCGGCGTGATCGGCGCCAAAGTTCGTGGCGGCCCAATTCTTCAGATAGGCGTGAACGCTTGCACTGTCATCGAACGCCTTGATGTTGAAGGCCATGTCGAGGAAGAGTTGCGTTGGGAATTCGCCGGGCTTGATTGAGCCGACGTTCAAGACCCAAAGCTGGCGCGCATCGAATCGATAGGCCTTGGTCATCTCCTCCCACATTAGCGAGGGATTGGCGATCTCAAGCCACAGATAAGACATCGGGGGGCCCCAAAAATTGTCGTGATAATAGACGCCGGAACCGCCGGGGCGCTGGCGTTCCTGGGTGTTGCTTAAGCGGCGGATATAGCCGAAATCGTCTTCTGGCCAATCGATGGTGATGTCCGCGGGCAAGTTCAAGAGGCCGGTGTCGTAGGCTGGCAGCACTTCTTTGTACGCCGTGAACACTTGCGGGATCGTGTCCAAGGGCTTTTGCAGGACATCGAACAGGATTTTTCGCTGCGCGGCGATGACGTCGGTGAGCACTTGTGCCATTTGCTGCGGAGTGTTCACGCCCTGCATCGGAAAGTCATCGATATTGCGCAAGCCGAGCGTGTAGAAGTTCTCGTAGCTTCCGAATTTCTGAACGGCGCCGGTCCAATAGCGAATCATCTCGTCTTTGTTGGTGAGCCAGTTGTACGGCCCCATCGTCTTTGTGTCCCACTCGGTGGAGTTGGTGCGCAGCAGCATTTCAACGTGCGAACTGCCGCGCACGATCGCGTAATCAGCAGCCGTGCGAGCGTTTTCCGGAATTTGATTGAAGGGCGTATCGGCCTTGGTCATCGCCGGCCAGATAGTGTTGGCCTTAAGCCGCCACATTAGCTCGAAGATGCGCGCATAGGTTTTGGATCCCATGTTTCCCTGCTCCGGATCGTAGGTCTTTGACGCCCACGGGTTCAGCCCATGCTCGCCGGCATTCAGGAAAATCGCGCGGTACTTCACGGAAGGCGGCTCGGAGTAATAGAGCGCCGCATCAACCGCAATGTGGCTGACTTTGCGGATGGTCACGTCCGCCCACCATTCCCAGGCCGAAACGCCCATCTCGCGCGTCAGGTCAATCACTCCCCAAATCGTGCCACGCGTGTCCGAGCCAAAAATGATGAGCGCTTTTTGCGTGGGATCCCACGGCGCGGGGACGACCACGCGGCCGTAGGTCTCCCACTTTCCATCGATCGGCGATGTGCCGATGTTGTTGGCTTTGAGTATGGCGGCAATCTGCGGTGAGCTGGCGAGCCCGATCACGACGGCCTGGCCTTTGACGCCCTGGAAATCCGACGTCACCGTTGGCGTACGTCCGGTGAGAGATGTCAAATCGTGCCCGAGCAGTTGTGCGGCTTTGGCGATGGGGACACCGCTGCTCTCGTCATAAACGACGGAGGCGACGGCCGTTCCGTCGTACAAGGTAATGTCCTTGGCTCGCGCAGACGTGGTCAGCACAAGGGAGATAAAAACACCGCTAAGGATGATCAGTGCCACGCCGAACGCATGGCGAAATGGATCGTGGTCTTGTCGCATGTATCCTTTGCCTCTCACCCAATGTCTGATCTTTCGCGCCTTGTGGCGCCTGCCCCGCGATTCGGCGCTGAATCGCAATTGTAGCCGCCGCACAGCTCGGGCGTCGATCAGCACTGAAAAAGTAACTGGGGTGCTCCTCCGATTCGGAGGAGCACCCCAGTGGTTGGGGTGGTCGTGTGACTTAGGCTAGAACGTGAACTTCGCGGTGACCCACAGCTGGCGCGCACCGGAACTGATCGACGAGGCGCTGCTTCCGCTTGAGCCCAACGTCGACGTGATTTGTCCGAAGTTGCCGGCGTTCGGGATTCCGCTTCCGGCTTGCGGGTTGGCGAAGTGAGGTGTGTTGGTGATGCTGAACGCTTGCAGTTGCAGCATCAGGCTCATCTGTTCATGAATCGGGAAGGTGCGGCCCAGACTCATGTCCAGGTTGAATAGGCCCGGTCCGCGGAACTCATTGCGGGCAGCCGTTCCGAATACCGTGCCGCACGCTCCGGGGATTGCGCCTGTCGCTGAGCACGCCAGCACAGAGGCGAACGAGGTCGGGCTGAAGTAATCGCACGCCGTATTCGTGTCGGTGCAGGTCACGCCTGGAGGCGGGCCTGGGTTGCCGTAAATCGTGATTGGAGCAATGTAGTTGGCAGTTTGCGAGTTGCCCGGAGCGTTCAGCGAGCTGCCGTTCCCGGTAACCGAGAAGGGGAAGCCGCTGTACTTGGACAGGACTTCGTTCAACTGCCAGCCGCCCATGAGCTTGCCCGCGAAGCCGTGTTGTATCCAGCGTCCATCTTTGCCGAACGGGCTCTGCTCGACGCCGAAGATTTGCAGGTTGTTGGTTTGATCGAAGCCGGAGTCGGCGCGGTTGCGATATTGGAACGCCGGAGCTTCAAAGAAATATCCGTTTTCCCCGTAGTTGGCGGCGGTGCCGGAATTGAGCGTATCGATCGTCTTTGAGTACGTGTAGGTGACGCCGATAAATCCGCCATGTCCGAGCTTGCGGCTCAACTGCGTCTGCAGGCCGTTATAGGTGCTGGTTCCGCAGGCGCACTGCTCGGTGATTCCGCCCCACGTAGTTGCCGCAGGCGCAAACAGGGTCGGGAAGGCCGCGTTCAGTTGTTCTCCGGAAGTTCCCCCGCCTGGGTTAGCATAGTTTTCGTTGAACTCCCCCTGCTCGCGGATTCCCAGCGTGCGAACGTAGGCGACGTTCCAGTTGAAGCCGGCTCCCAGTTCGCGCTGCACTGTGAGGTTCCAGGACTGGATGTAACCACGGCGATAATCCAACGGAACCGTGGTCGTGCCCGTGTTGTTGGCCAGGACGATCGAGCCCGAGCTGACGTTGAAGGATGGCAGCGCCACGATTCCAAGCGTCACGCCGGTGTACGGACCATAGTTGCAAAGGTTCGTTGTGGTATTGCAGGTAATGTTCACCGCACCCGCAGCCGGAGCGGACAGCACCGCAACGGGAGAATAACTCTGGCCGGTTCCGGTCGTCACGGTGTTGCCGTTCGATGTGAGCTCATCCGATGGATACGCATCACGCAAGTTGCGGAAGTTCGAAGGATCGACGCTGATTCCGTAACCCGCACGGATAACCGTCTTCGGAGTCAAGCGATAGGCCAGACCGAAGCGAGGAACGATCATCGCCGGTGTTTTCACACCGTCACGGACAGGCGTGCCACCGTTTCCGCCGATGATCACTTGTCCGGTTGCGGGGTTGAACACGGGAATGCCTTGCTGCTGGCCTTCAAACGGCGCCTGAGTCATGAATGGATACCACTCGACTCGCGCACCGTAACTGACGGTCAGCTTGCTGGTCGCTTGCCATTGATCGCGAACGTACCAAGCGTACGAGGATTCGCGCTCGGTATTGAACACCCGCGTATCGTTGGCCTTACCGGCTTCGTACGGCAAACCGAGAAGGAAGTCCGCCCAGGCGTTATAGGCGGTGACGGTTGAACCCGGGCCGTCGGAGGTCATGTCGCCATTGAATCCAAAGCTGCCGCGGGCGGTTTGGAAAGTGCCGCCTTCGGGCTGGAAGTGGTTCAGACCCCAGTGGATGACTTCGAAACCGAAGCGGATGGCATGAGTATTCTTCTGCCAGCTGAGGTTGGTGTCTCCGGTGTACTCATTGTCGTGGAACGAGAACGGGTTGCCGGTGGACGGATCGCCCAGGTTGGCCTCACTGCCCGCATTCGAGAAGAAAAATGCAGGATAGCCGGCTTCCAGATAGCTTGATCCGTTGGTGCCCGGAATTCCAAACTGTTGGCCGAAGTTGTCACTCGTAAGGTTATCCAAGTTTAGGGCCCCAAGCCGTTGACGCGTATACCCGATGTTGCCATCCAGGATGACGCTCGGAGAGAAGGCGTAGGTGGCCCCGATTCCGACGAC
>JBEKDK010000071.1:0-16723 GCA_050014395.1 Candidatus Acidiferrales bacterium
GTTCGGAAATTCACCTAGGACGATTCCGCGCACACCCTTGAATTTTCCGGCTTGGCGCAAATGCAAGAGCATGCGATCGAGTTGATACGGACGCACAGACAGATCTTCGAGCAGCAGAATCGCGCCGCGCGCATCGAATTCCCACGGCGTGCCGAGTGTCGTCTCGAGCAGCGTGACGCAACCGCCCAGAGTGCGGCCCGCCGCTGAGCCGCGCACGAATGTTCGGCCGTGCAGAGGGATTCGCCAGCCGCCGCGCGTGATGGTGACGGCATTCGCAAGCGATGCGGCGTCGTAACCGTGGCGCTTGCCGGCGCCACGATCGAAGTGCGCGGCGGCCATCGGGCCGTATAGCGTGACCCAGCCGAGCCGCTGCCACAGGAAAACTTGCAAAGCGGTGATGTCGCTGAAGCCGATCAGCAATTTGCGGCGCAAACCGCTCGCGCGCGCGAGGGCTTCCACAATTTCCGAACTCCCGTAACCCCCGCGGATGCAGATGACTGCCTCTGTGCGCGCGTGGCGCAGCGCCGCAATTAATTCCGCGGCGCGGCCGCGAGCGGACGCTGCGAAATATCCTTCGGGACGTTCCTTGCGAGCCGCGCGCCGTGGAATCCAACCGAGACGCCGCAATTCACGCATGCCGCGCGCGATTGCACGCGCTTCAGCGGAGCTTGCGGGAGAAACAAGCGTGACGACACTACCGGGGCCGAGCGCGCGCGGTTTAAGAGGACGCAACATTTTGCAAGCCCGGAGTATACAACGGCGCCATCACGGCCCGCGTCGCCGCGGACGCGGCGTGACGCTAGAGAGTGAACTGGGTGAGGCGCGCAAAGTGCCGGGCACGCGCATCGATTTCGCGGCGGGTAACGCGGCGCAGGCGATCGAGACCGAACTCCTCAACGGCGAAGCTGCCCATCACGGAGCCATAGACCATCGCGCGCTTCAGATCGGCAGTCGAAGCGTGTTTTCGCCCGGCCAAATAGCCCATGAATCCGCCGGCGAAACTATCTCCCGCACCGGTGGGATCGTGAACTTCTTCGAGCGGAAACGCGGGGACGCAAAACGCCTGGCCGCCGTGAACCATCATCGCGCCGTATTCTCCGCGTTTGATCACCAGCGTGGTCGGGCCGAGATTGGCGATGTGGCGCGCGGCGCGAAGCAAATTGTGTTCGTTCGAGAGCTGGCGCGTTTCGGCGTCGTTGATCATCAGGACGTCGGTGTGACGCAGCGTTTCGCGCAATTCGTCGGGCGTGCGCTCGATCCAATAGTTCATCGTGTCCAGCGTAACGAGCTTGGGCTTGCGCCGCATCTGTTTCAATACGGCGCGCTGCAATGTCGGATCGATATTCGCAAGAAAGATGTACGGTGCGTTGCGATAGTGCGCCGGCAATTTCGGGCGGAACTCGGCAAACACGTTCAAATCGGTGACGAGCGTGGTGCGCTCGTTGAAATTCTCGTTGTAGCGGCCGGACCAGAAGAAAGATTTGCCGGCGGCGCGCTCCAGTCCCTCGATATCGATGCGCCGCGACGTCAGCACGGCTTCGTCGTCTGCGGCGAAGTCTTCACCGACGACTCCAACCAAATGAACCTTTGTGAAGTGACTAGCGGCGACGGAAGAATACGTGGCCGCACCGCCGAGCGTTCGCTCGACTTTGCCGAACGGCGTCTCGATCGCGTCGTACGCGACCGATCCCACTACGAGAAGAGACACGCGGTAATCCTCCTGAGCGCGACGGCCTCGCTCAAATCACTCGCACACATATTTACGGCAAATATTTTCCGACAATAGCGGACAGGCGCTTGCGCGTCGCCGCCGGCACAAGCTTTGGATCCGTGAGCATCGCGTACTTCAGCGCCTGGCCGCAGCGGCAACTGCGCGTGGAGGGCACGGCGCGCACGACTGCGCGAAGAACGCGCTGCGCGGCTTCAGCGTTCTTCGTGAGATTGGACACGATATCGGCGACGGTGACGGAATCGTGTTCAGGATGCCAGCAATCGTAATCGGTGATCATGGCAATCGTCGAGTAGCACAGCTCCGCTTCGCGCGCGAGTTTGGCCTCGGTGAGATTGGTCATGCCGACGACATCAAAGCGCAACTGGCGATTCACGTGGGCTTCGGCAAGAGTGGAGAACTGCGGGCCCTCCATGCAGATATAAGTGCCGCCGCGATGCATCGTCACGCCGGCTTCGGGGCCAGCGTCGATGATTACGCCCGACAGTTCGGGGCAAATTGGCTTGTCGAAGCCCACGTGGGCGACGAGGCCCTGGCCGAAAAATGTGGCAACGCGCAGGCGAGTGCGATCGAAGAACTGATCGGGTATCAGAAACTCGAGCGGATGCAAATCTTCGCGCAGCGAGCCCACGGCGCTGACGGAGACGATGCGCTCAACGCCGAGCATCTTCATCGCGTAAATGTTGGCGCGGTAATTTATCTCAGACGGGGTGAAGCGATGGCCGCGGCCGTGGCGCGCGAGGAAGGCAACCGTTTTGCCTTCGAGACGGCCGACGATGAACCCGTCGGATGGATCGCCGAATGGTGTGCGCACACGATGCTCGCGCGCGCCCTCGAGACCGCCGATGTTGTAGAGACCGCTCCCGCCGATGATGCCGATCGTGGCGAGCGGCGCTTTGCCGCCGACTGAAGCGGATTTCTTCGCTGCTGGCTTCACTTTGTTTTTGGGCTTTGGCATGCGTTCCTCGCGATCACTAAATCTAGCATTAATCCACGACCGCCGGCTCGGCGCGAACGCGATCGCCGTCTTGACGCAACCACGCGGCGGGCATTGTGGGATCGTGGCCGAAGATTGCGAGCGAGCCATCGCGAATTACTTTCGATATCCAATGCTTCTTGGATTCGAGTGTGGCAACGGGATAAAGGTCGAAGCCCATGATCCACGGAAGCGGCAAATGGGCTGCGGTGGGAACAAGGTCGGCGAAGAAAAACACGGACTTGCCGCCGCCGGTGAGGCGCACGCACTGCATATCTCGCGTGTGGCCGGCAACGCGAATTAGCTCGACGCCGGGGACGAGCTGGGTATCGCCATCCACGAATTGCCAACGGCCCGCGGCTTCGATGGGAAGATAACAATCGTCGCGAAAACTCGCGCGATCGCGTTCGTTCGGCGATTTCGCGTGCTCGTAATGAGCGCGCTGCACCACGTAGCGCGCGTTCGGGAAGGTCGGCACGACGCGATAGTCCTCGCGACGCGTGTTCCATCCGCAATGATCGAAATGCAGATGGGTGTTCACGACGATGTCGATCTGCTCGGGCCGAATGCCCGCTTCGGAGAGCGACTGGGGCAAGCGATTGCTCTCCGGCAAATCGTAGATGTCCGCTTCCTTAGCGGTGAATTTATCGCCGCAGCCTGTCTCCACAAGAATCCTCTTGTCAGCCGCACGAATCAGTAGGCAATTCGTGGCCAGGCGAACGCGATTGCGGGCGTCGGCAGGCGCGACTTTTTCCCACAGAGGCTTGGGGATTACGCCGAACATCGCGCCGCCATCGAGACCGAACATGCCGTCGGTTACGATCTTAAATTCGAGGTCACCCAAGTGCATTCAATTTCCTCCTGAAGGATTCCCTGCACTGCTTCCCGCAAACACTACCATTGCGCGCGGACGGCGATTTCGACTACCGCGGCGTAGGGATCTTTGCGGCGCTCTGCCACTTCGCGCGCCAACGCATCCAAATGCGCGGCGGCGTTGGGGCCCGCGAGTACTCGGTCCAACAATTCGGATTCGAGCATGACTAGCAGGCGGCGCTTCCAGTGTTCGATCCTTCGCGCGTCGCGCGTAGAACTTTTAGCGGCGTGCTCGCGGAAACGCGCGATGGCAGCAGCCAATTCTTCCACGCCGCGACCCTCGCTGGCTACGGTGCGCACGATCGGCGGGCGCCACGCGGATTGATCGGGGGCGAGATCGAGCATCGCCGAAATTTGCTGCTCGAGACGATCGGCGCCGTCGTGATCGGATTTATTGATCACGAAAATATCGGCGACTTCCATCAGGCCGGCCTTCATGCTTTGCACATCGTCGCCGAAGCCGGGCACGAGAAGCACGAGAGTGCAATCGGCGAGGCGCACGACATCGACTTCGTCCTGGCCGACGCCGACGGTTTCGATGAGCACAATGCGCTTGCCCGCGGCATCGAGAAGCAATGCCGCATCCGAGGTGGCAGCGGACAATCCGCCGAGGCGTCCACGCGTGGCCATCGAGCGAATGAACGTGCCGGAATCTTCGGCGTGGCGCTGCATGCGGATGCGATCGCCAAGAATTGCGCCGCCGGTGAATGGGCTGGTGGGATCGACGGCGATCACGCCCACAGGCTGGTTCGCGCGGCGATAGTGCAACGCGAGATGATCGACGAGAGTGCTCTTGCCCGTGCCGGGGGCACCGGTGCAGCCAATCAGGAAAGCGGCGCCAGTGGCGGGAAAAAGGCGGGCGAGCAGGTCGCGCGCGGCGGGATCGCGATTCTCGATTGCGGTGATGGCGCGAGAAAGTGAGCGGACGTCGCCGGAGCGAATGCGCTCGGCCCAGGCGCCGGCGTCGGCCGCGATCGGGACCTTATTAGTGTCCATTGCGCAAGACCAATTCGTTATCGCCCATTGCCCAAAAGTTGGCGCGCGATGACGAGGCGCTGAATTTCGCTGGTGCCTTCGCCGATGGTGCACAGCTTGACGTCGCGATAATATTTTTCGGCGGGATAATCTTTGATGAAGCCGTAGCCGCCGTGAATTTGCACGCACTCGTTGGCCACTCGCACGGCCACTTCGCTGGCATAGAGCTTCGCCATGCTGGATTCGCGCGTGAAGCGCGCGCCGCCGCGATCGGCCAGCGTGGCCGCCCGATAGACGAGCAGACGCGCGGCTTCGATTTCCGTGGCCATATCGGCGAGCTTGAATTGGATGGCTTGGAATTCGGAAATCGCACGGCCGAATTGTTTTCGCTCGCGCGCGTAACGCGTGGCGGCCTCAAAGGCTCCTTGCGCAATGCCGAGCGCGAGCGCGGCGATGGAAATGCGTCCGCCATCCAGAACTTGCAAGCTATTGATGAAGCCTTCGCCTTCGGCGCCGAGCAATTGGCTGGCGGGGACGCGGCAATCGCTGAAGATGACTTCGGATGTATCGCTGGCGCGCATGCCAAGTTTGTTTTCTTTCTTGCCGGGGCGGAAACCGGGCGCGTCTTTTTCCACGATGAAAGCGGAAATGCCGTGCGCCCCTTTGGATTTATCGGTGACGGCCATGGCGACGCAGACGCCGGCGAAGTGGCCGTTCGTCGTGAAAGTTTTCGCGCCGTTCAGCACCCAGGCATCGCCATCGCGGACAGCGACGGTGCGCGTGCCCCCGGCGTCAGAGCCGGCTTCGGGCTCGGTGAGCGACCAGCAGCCGAGCGTGCGGCCGTGGGCAAGCGGCACAACGTATTTTTGTTTCTGCGCTTCAGAGCCGAATTTATAGATGTGATTGGTGCAGAGCGAATTGTGCGCGGCGACCATCAGGCCGATCGAGCCATCGACGCGCGCGAGTTCTTCGATGGCGATCACGTATTCGACGTAGCCGAGGCCCGCGCCGCCGTAAGCTTCCGGGAAAATCACGCCGAGAAGACCCATTTCCGCGAGCTTGGGAACAAGTTCGGAGGGAAATCGCGCGGCTTCGTCCCACTCTATGACGTGCGGCGCGATTTCGGACGCGGCGAATTCGCGCACACTGCGGCGCAGTGTCTGCTGATCGTCAGTGAAGGAGAATTCCACGTACACCCCGCGCGCGAGCGGAAGAATTATCGGACGAGCGGCGCGGCAAAACAAGCGGCACGCGGGCGTGCGCGGACGCGATCAGGCGGCGGACAGAATGCTGCGCAGTACCGAGAGCGCGCGCTCGATTCCGGCGCGATCGACGTCGCAATGCGTCAACATGCGAATCGCGGTGGGGCCGGTGGCGCCGCAGAGGACGTTGCGCTTGCCGAGCTCGGCGGCGATCTCCACGGCGTTGCGGCCGGTGCCGGCGACGTCGAAGAAGACGATATTCGTTTGCACTTTTTTGAGATCGACGCTCACGCCGGGCAATTCGTTTAGGCGCTCGGCGAGGAAGCGCGCGTTTTCGTGATCGATGTGCAGGCGCGCGGGAGATTTCTCGAGCGCGATGAGTCCCGCGGCGGCGAGCACGCCGGCTTGGCGCATTCCGCCGCCCAGCAGTTTGCGCTTGATGCGCGCGGCGTCGATGAACTCGCGCGATCCGACGAGCATGGAGCCGATCGGCGCGCCGAGGCCTTTCGAGAGGCAAAACATCACGGAATCGAATTTGCGCGTGAGCTGCTCGACCGGGCGGCCGAGCGCGACCGAGGCGTTGAAGATGCGCGCGCCGTCGAGATGCAC
This sequence comes from Candidatus Acidiferrales bacterium, assembly GCA_050014395.1. Taxonomy (GTDB): domain Bacteria; phylum Acidobacteriota; class Terriglobia; order Acidiferrales; family UBA7541; genus DASPOJ01. The sequence continues at coordinate 6,365 of JBEKDK010000071.1, forward strand.
GGGAACGCCGACGTCGTGAGCGTGATCGCAGATATCGTCAGACACGTGCTGCGGATAAACCGTGCCGCCAGCCATGTTATGCGTGTTCTCAAGAACGATCAGGGCGGTTTGCGCGCGGTAGTAGACCGTTTTCACGCGGAGCAGAGGCTCGATTACGTCCCAGGTGAGAATTCCGTCGTCCACAAATTTTGTGCGCGGCATGCAGCCGGCGATGGCGGAGACTGAGGCCATCTCGAAAAGACAGCTGTGGCCGCGTTCCTCGAAAATAACTTCATTGCCGGGGCGCGTGTGGCACAGCATCGCGACGAGATTGCCCATCGAGCCCGACGGAACGTAAATCGCGGCTTCGCGGCCGAAGATTTCCGCGGCGCGCGCTTGGAGGCGATTCACCGTAGGATCGTCGGCGTAAACATCGTCGCCAACTTCGGCTTCGGCCATGGCGCGGCGCATTTCCGGCGTCGGGCGAGTTACGGTGTCGCTGCGCAGATCGACGGCGGGGAGAGTTTTGCGCGCCTCGTCCGAATCTTTCGTGGATGCGGTTGCTGGCGTGGGATTCATCGGTTGCCTTCTTTCTGCGCGCGCTCAATCGAGCAGGCTGACGAAGACTTCGTTGGAAACTGTGAGCTTGGATTTGGCCAAACGCAAGCGCGTGCCTTCGAGTTCCACCAATCCTTGGTCGCGCAGAGCTTCGATGCGCGGGTCGATTTCGGCGCGGCGCGATGCGGGCATCTGCGCGAGGTCGATGCCATCGAGTTGGCGAAGGCCCAGGAACAATTCTTCTTCGTCGGCCTGCGCTTGGGAAACGTGTTCGAGTTGCTCGAACGGCAACTTCCCTTCCGTGATCGCGGCTATGTAGGCGTTCGGATCGTGAGCGTCGGCCCAGCGATGGGCGTTGCTGAATGAATGCGCGCCGGCGCCGAAGCCAAGATACGGTTCGCGCCGCCAATATTTTAGATTGTGGCGCGATCGCAGACCCGGCAGCGCCCAATTGGAAATTTCGTAATGATCGTAGCCGGCGGATTCGAGGCGCGCGCACGCCAAGTCGTAGGAATCGGCCATGGCGTCTTCGCTGGGAACGGCTGCGGCGCTGTAGCGCGCGCCGCCAGAGAGAATTTCCTTGCCGAGACGGCTGCCGTCATCGACTTCGAGCAGATAGATCGAGACGTGCTCGGGGCGCAGATCGATCAGGCGCGAGAGGCTATCGCTCCATGAGGCTTCGGTTTGGTGCGGGAGGCCGGCGATCAGATCGAAGCCGATATTCGCGAAGCCGGCGTCACGGAGACGCTTTGTTGCGGTGTAAATGTCAGCGCGGCGATGCTGGCGGCCAGCGGGGGCGAGTTCGCGATCGTTAAACGATTGCACGCCCATGCTGATGCGATTGACTCCGGCGACGAGCCACACGGCGGCGCGATCAGGCGTCACCGTTTCCGGATCGGCTTCGAGGGTGGACTCGGTCCAGTTGGACGGAAACGCGGCGCGAGCGGCGGCGAGGAGTCGCGCGAGTTCCGCAGCGTCCAGCATGCTCGGCGTACCTCCGCCGACGTACAGGGTGTCCACGCAGACGGGCTCATCGTCATCGGCGCGCCACGGAATTCCGGCGCGCGCGGACCATTCGCGAAACATTTCCATTTCGCGGCAGACGGCGCTGACGTAGGGCGATTGCAAACCAGAGGAAAAAACGCCGGTGTGGAAATTGCAATACGTGCATTTTGCTTGGCAGAACGGGACTTGAATGTAGAGGCCGTGGGGCATGAGATCGTCTCCGAGATGATGGCCTCAACGGCTAAAGCCGCACTTCAACTGCCACGCTTGCGGCACGACTGAAGTCGTGCCCTTACACGACAAGATTTGCGCCGCACGAAACTTTACGCGGCGCACACGCTGCGTCACGGCGCGACGTCCGGCACGATGCGCACGAGCACTTCGCGCGTGCGCGGACCGTCGAACTCGCACAGGAAAATTGCCTGCCACGTGCCGAGTACCAAGCGGCCGCGCTCAATGAACGCGGTTTGCGAGGAGCCGACGATGGCGGCCTTCACGTGCGAATCGGAATTTCCTTCGGCGTGGCGATAACCGGCGGCATCGCGCGGCGCAAGGCGATCGAACGTCAATTCGATGTCACGCGCCACGTCCGGATCGGCGCCTTCGTTGATCGTGATGCCGGCGGTGGTGTGCGGCACGTAAACGTGGCAGACGCCGGAAATTGTGCCGCTGCGCGCGACGATATCCGCCACGTCAGCGGTGATGTTGCGCAACTCAGTACGCCGCGAGGTCTTGACCGCAAACCTCGCGGCGCGAGTGGCAGACGTCGATCCGGCCGATCGGACGGGTGCGCTCATGCTTGAAGTTACTTCGCGACGCTAGCTCAGTTCGGCTGGCGACTTCGCGCCGTAGAACGCGTACCAGGGCTTGGCCGCGGCGATGCCTTTATTCACGTTGTTGATGTTGCGCACGCCTTCGTTGGCCAGCCAATCCTCTAGCGCCTTGGGTCCGGACTTCGCGTAAACCGGGATGCCTTCCTTCCAGGTTGCGCGTCCGCACAGCACGCCGGAGAAATTCACGCCGGAGTCGGTTGCCAATGCGAGCGTTTCGATGAAGGTTTCGTTGCTGACGCCGGCGGAGAGATAGATGAACGGCTTCTTGGCGACCGCGGCAGCCTTGCGAAAGTGTTCCTTGGCTTCGTCGCGGGTGTAGGCCACTTCGCCCTTTTCATCGCGCGCGCCCTTCACATATGCCATCGTCACCGGCACTTCCACCTTGAGCACGTCAACGCCGTACTGTGGCTTGGAGAATTCCTCCATGCTGCGAGTGACGACCTCTGGCTTTTTCTTGGCGAAAGCAAAGCCTTTTTCGTCCACGCCCTCTTCGTAGCCGACGAATTCTAGGAAGAACGGCACGTCGGCGGCCACGCATTCCGCCCCGATGCGCTCAACCCACGCGTGCTTTCGTTCGTTGATCGCGGGCGGATCGAACGGCGTGTAGTACAACAGAATCTTGACGCAATCCGCGCCGGCAGCCACCAGGCGGCGAACCGAATAAAGATCGAGCAGGTCCGGCAGACGGCCGGGCTGCGTATTGTCGTAACCGCTGTTCTCGTAGGCCAAAAGGAGACCGGCGTTTTTCGAGCGCAGTTTCGCGGCGCTCAAGCCGAATTCCGGATCGAGAAGAATCGCGCTGGCGTGCGGCGTCAAAACGCGCGTCACGGCTTCTTTGAATTCAGCCATCATTGCGGGCGTAACGTCTTTCTTATCGATTCCCTTGCCCTTGGCGATCGAACTCTTCAGCGAACCGCGCTGGTCCATCGCAGCCGCGGCGATGATGCCGCGCTCATTCGACACTGCCTTCAAGCCCTTCTGTTTCCCCTGAGAGATTTTCATGAGTGCCGCCTCCTATAGCGGCCCGGAAGGGGAGGTACACACCCACATTATTCTAGCACGTGACGGCGGTCGTTCCAGCGCGCGCAACTCGACGTGCCCAGCCGCAAGCGAAAGCGAGCCGCGAGCATCAGCATAGCGTTTGATTTTCGGGGGGCCGCAGCATCAAGCGAGGCGCGAAGAATGAGGAAGATGTTCATTCAAATTATGCGTCAGGAGTTAGAAAAAGGTGTACAACATGCAGTACCACAGGAACCGCAACAATCACAATGTCCGAGGACGAAGAGGGTATTCCAGATCAGCCGATTCCTCACTCTGGTGACTCTGCCGCCCGGGTCTCCGTAACATCGCCTCTCGCGCCGGATAGCCATCGTTGGCTCGTTGCGATTGCGGTTCTCTCCAGCGCGGTGATGGAGGTGCTGGACACTTCCGTCGTTAACGTCAGCCTTCCGCACATCGCCGGCTCGCTTTCATCGAGTGTGGACGAAGCCACGTGGGTGCTGACGTCGTATTTGGTGGCCAACGCCATCATCCTTCCGATCACCGGCTGGCTGGCAAATTATCTTGGGCGCAGGCGGCTGCTATTAATCGTGGTGACAGGATTCACGCTGTCCAGTGTGTTGTGCGGGCTTGCGCCGAGCCTGGGCGCGCTGATTTTCTTTCGAGTTCTGCAAGGCACGACCGGCGGAGGGCTCCAACCACTTTCGCAGGCGGTGCTGCTGGAAGAGTTCCCGGGGCGGGAGCGTGGGAAAGCAATGGCGTTCTGGGGATTGGGAATCGTCGCGGCGCCGATCTTGGGTCCTACGCTTGGCGGCTGGATCACCGATTCCTATTCCTGGCGCTGGGTTTTTTACATCAATCTGCCAGTGGGAATTCTCAGCTTGATTTTGATTTCGCTGTACATCCACGACCCGCGCTACATCCGGCGCGGGAAACTGCGCGCCGATTTGTGGGGGCTGGGGATGCTGGTGGTGGGCATGGGAGCGTTGCAGATCATGCTGGATAAGGGTCAGGAAAAAGATTGGTTCGGCTCCAATTTGATCGTCGTGCTGGCGGCGCTGGCGGTGGTCTTTCTCGCGGCGTTCGTAATTCGCGAGCTGATCGTCGATGACCCGATCGTCCATTTCCGGCTGCTGAAGATACGGACGTTCGCGATCGGCATCGCGTTAATTACAATCCTCGGCTTCGTGCTGTACGGCAGTCTGGTACTACTGCCGCTGTTCATGCAGACGTTGCTCGGCTGGACCGCCGCTACGGCCGGAATCTGGACCAGCCCGCGGGCGATCGGCACCGCTATCTTCATGCCCCTTGTTGGCTATTTGCTGGGCAGGGGCTGGGACGGGCGCTGGATGCTGGCATTCGGATTTGCCGTGGCGGGCTTAGCGTTTTTTGGATTTTCGCATATGACGTTGCAGTCCGGCACGTGGGATATTTTCGGGTACCAAATGAATCAGGGCATAGGGATGGCCTTCATCTTCGTGCCGCTGACGACGCTGACGATGGGACCCATTTCCAGAGAGGAGACCGGGTACGCCACCAGCCTGTACAGCGTAACGCGCAACATCGGATCGAGCATGGGGATTTCGTTCGTGACGACGCTGGTCACGCGGCGGTCGCAGTTTCATCAAAACATTTTGGTGTCGCACATCACGAGCACGAATGCGCTGAGCAGAGAAATGGTGGCGGGGATCGCCGACTATATCGCGCGCAGCGGATTCGATCGCGTGACGGCTATGCACAAGGCGTACGCGTTGATGTACGTGATGGTCCAGCAGCAGGCCGCGCTGCTGAGCTACGTGGACGCGTTCCACATCATGGGGATCTTATTCCTGGTGATTACCCCGCTAATTTTTCTGATGAAGCGCTCGGACGCTCACAACGGTGTGCGCTGACGTCGAGCCTCGTGCGGCGCCCAATGGCAAACGAGGGCGCTGTTGCAAGCCGCGGCGTCAGCGGCCCTTTTCAATACCGGCGGCCGAGAGATCTGACCTCACGAAAACTCCGATCACTAGTGCGCCTCCGCCCGTGGCTTCGGGGCAGGGATCGTGACCTGGACCGTGCCTTGGTCAATTGGATGATGGTTGGCATTCACCAATTGGATCAGGATCTTATGCGGTCCGGGCGGGAGGTTTTGAATGATGACCGGATTGCCGCTTGCGTCTGCCCAGTGCCACGGGGCGTCATCGACCGTCACGTGGATGTGTCCGACGCGGGGAGACACGCCGAGCGCGGCGGGCCCGTATACCGGAACGATTTGCAGATTCTCGGCGTGATATCGAATGAAGACAACGCCGCGCGCCAGCGGTTCGGCATCGGGCGGATTGATGATGATCTTCGCCGGAGGTTCGGTCTGGGCAGGTTGGGCAGGCGCCGCTGCGGACGCGTCGCCCGCGGTTTCTCCGGCGGATGCGGCCGCCGGAACCTCAGGCACCGTGAAATTGACGGTGCCTTGGTCGAGCTGTTGATGGTTCGCAGTTTCCAGTTGGAGTCGGACCTTGTGCGGCCCGGGCGGCAGGCCGTTGATAATCACCGGTTCTCCGCTGGCATCGGCCCAGTCCCACGGGCCGTCATCGACCGCCACATGGATGTGTCCGATCCGCGGAGACACGGCAAGCGCGGCGGCCCCGAACACGGGCACGATGTGCAGATTTTCAGTGCGATATTGAATCACCACCCGGCCGTGCGCCAGGGCTTCGGCATACGGCGGATCGATGATGATCTTCGCCGGCGGTTCGTTTTGGAGCGGCTCGACGGCCGGCGCTCCAAGCAGCTGCCCGGCGGTTTGCGCAGCGGCGGACGCAGCGACCAAGCCGGCGATGATGACGAGCGCACTCACGGACCACAAGCGACTTCGATAGATTCGGATTGGCATAGTAATGCGGCCCCCCCAACCGGGATTTGTGTTTTGGCTCCCGGGGTCCTGGCAGTCTACAACAGCTCGCCAGTTCTTGTTCACCGAATTGCGGGCTGTGGTGCGTTTTTCTCCGGAGGTGGTGGACGGCTAAGCCGCATCTCTCGGCGGGACAGAAAAATCGTGCGTTGGAATCCTTTGATGCGTATATAGTGCGAGGCTGTTGGGAGCAAACAGAGAAACTCCGGCGAATTGAATACGTCCGCCCAAAGGAAGTGAAAAAGATGAGTGAACGACGGCAGGATATCGCCATGGTTTTGCGCGCGGCTCTGATGGGGGCCGCGATTTTGTTTTGGGGCGCAGCGGCGCACGCACAGAAAGTCTGCGACGCCAAGACGTATGGCGCGAAGGCGGACGGAACGACCAAGGACACGCAGGCGCTGCAGGCCGCGATCGACGATTGCGCGAAGGCCGGCGGCGGCATTGTGCGCCTGACCTCCGGCACTTTTCTGACCGCGCCGATTGTGCTGAAGAGCCACATCACGCTGGAGATCGATCCGGGCGCGACGCTGCTGGGGAGTCAGGACAAGGCCGATTACCCCGACATGCAAGAGCTGCGCGAAAACGCGCTGCAGCCGCTGATCAGCGCCACCAACGCGGAAGACATCACCATTCGCGGCGGCGGCACGATCGATGGCAACGGGAAACCTTGGTGGGACGCGGTGTATGCACTCAGAACCCGCATGGGAGGGCCAGGGGCACCGGGCGGAGGCGCTGGAGGTCCGGGTGCGCCTCCAGTTGCTCCTGGCGCCGCAGCGGGGCCTGGTGCGCCACCGGCGGGCCCTGGCGGTCCCGCGGGCGCGGCGGCATTCATGAATTCAGTGGCAGTTGCGGCGCGGCGACCGCGCCTGCTCGTGCTGGACCATTGCCACCATGTGTTGATCGACGGCGTCACGATTCAGAATTCGCCTTCGTGGCAAGTGGTTCCCTACTACAGCGATGACGTGACGATTCGCAACGGCAAGATCCTTGCGCCGGCGCGTTCGCCGAATACGGATGGCATCGATCCATTCTCGTCGACAAACGTTACGATCACGCACATGACGATCGACGTGGGCGACGATAACGTGGCCATCAAGTCCGGGCAGCCGGGCTCTCCCGGGCCGGACAGCCCGAGCCGCGACATCACCGTGACCGATTGCATTTTTCTGCACGGGCACGGCATGTCGATCGGCAGCGAAATCTCGGGCGGCGTGCAGAACGTGCACGTGGCGCGCGTCTCTTTCAAAGACACCGCTCAGGGCGTGCGCGTGAAGTCGGCTCGCGACCGCGGCGGCGATATTGGCAACTTCGATTTCCGCGACCTGACGATGGAAAACGTCGGCACGCCGATTCTGATCACCGAGTATTACCCGCGAATCCCGGACCACGATGCAGCAGAGCCGGTGACCCGGCTTACGCCGCGCTTTCACGACATCACCATCACCAACGTGACGGCGACGGGCAGCAGGTCCGCGGGAACGATCATCGGTCTGCCGGAGAGCCCAATCACGACGATCACTTTGACCAACGTGACCATCAGCGCGCCGACGGGGATGACGATCAGCGATGCCACCGTGAGCGCGCATAATTTCACGGTGAAGCCCGCGAGCGGCGATGCCATCATCCTGCTCGAAAATGCCAACGTGAATCAGCAGTAGACTGCACGCGACCGGCGCGGGCGGATAGGAAATCGCACACCGGTTTGATATTCTTGTTTCCCGGTTGGCCGATTGTTGGATCAGCTGGCTAACCATCGGTGGGCGACTAGCTCAGCTGGGAGAGCGCCTCGTTCGCAACGAGGAGGTCGGGGGTTCGAATCCCCCGTCGTCCACCAAACTCATCGGAATTTCGCGCGGCGCCTCTTCGTGGAGGATCACACAAAATGAGACATTCCATGTCGAATGTGACGATTGCAATCGCGTGCTTGTTCGCCGTGGCGATATTCGCGCCCGCAGCCCACGCGCAAATGGCGCCGCCCGCAAACACGAGCCATCACGCCGATGACACGCCGCTGGCGGCGACGCGATCGATCCTGCTGTGGCCGAACGGCGCACCGGGTGCGCTGAGCGGCGGAGGCGACCTGGACACGCCGTCGCTGGATATCTATCTGCCGGCGACGAACCCCACGCACGTGGGCGTAATTATTTGCCCGGGCGGAAGTTACATGCACCTCTCGCTGGCGAAGGAAGGATCCGACGTTGCCGCGTGGTTGAATGCGCACGGCGTTGCGGGATTCGTGCTGCACTATCGCCTGGGGCCACGCTATCGCTATCCCGCGGCGTTCGACGATGCGACGCGCGCGATGCGTTACGTTCGTTCGCATAGTACCGAGCTGCAAATCGATCCGAAGCACATCGGAATCTGGGGATTTTCGGCGGGCGGGCATTTGGCGGCAGACGTTTCGACGCACTTCGACGCGGGCAAGCCGGACTCCGCCGATCCCATTGAGCGCGTGAGCAGCCGGCCGGATTTTTCCATCCTGTGCTACGCCGTCATCAGCATGAAGCAAGGAGTCACGCACGCGTTTTCGGAGCTCAACCTGCTGGGCCCAACCCCCGATCCTGCGCTCGTGGCGCTGCTCTCGAATGAAGATCATGTGACGGCGGATACGCCGCCGGCATTTCTTTACCACACGACGGACGACAAAACGGTTCCGGTGATGAATAGCGTTCTTTATTTTGAGGCGATGCAGAAGGCGGGAGTGCCGGTGGAGTTGCACATTTTCGAAGATGGCCCGCATGGGACCGGCCTGGCGCAAAACATTCCGGGGATTCCGGCGCTGGCGGAATGGCCCACGCTGCTGGCGAACTGGATGATGGCCAACACATGGATTGCGGCGAGTTCAAGCGCCGCGGCTAACCCAACCGCCGCAGCAACTCCAGCCGCAGCCGCCACTCCAGCCGCGGCAGCAACAGGAAAACCTTGACAGAGGCGCGCCTTCAGGCGCAAGGTGCCACAATGCGAACACTACTTCTGATCGTGATCTGTGCGTTTACGGCAGTGGCGGCTCAAGCGCAGGCGAATTCGCCGAACGCGGCCAAGCCGAAGATTTACATTTCCAACTCCGACGCTTGGCAAAAGTCCGGCGGATTCAAGACGCGAACGCCCGCCGGCGCGGATAATTCCACGCCGGACACCACCCATCTGAACCAAGTCTCGGCGATGGCCGCGCAATGCTCCATCACTGAGGTGACCACGGACCCGTCGAAGGCCGCTTACATTTTGCTGTGGGACACTAAAGCCATTTGGAACGCCTTTGACGAGAAGACCAACCTCCTGATCATGTACACGCCGAAAGGCGACGCCGTCTACTCGGTTAAAACTGACAGCATGGGCTCCGCGGCGAAACACGTTTGCAGGTATTTCGATTCCATCGCCGCTCCCAAGCCCGCGCCGAAGCCTGCGCCCAAGCCCGCTTCCTGAACGGCCGAGGCCGGCGAAAACTCTACGGCGGTCCAAGTTGGCTGGATTTCTCTGCTCTATTGGCCTGCCCGATTGGCGCCTAAGGCGCAGTGTACGCACGCGATTTGGCCGCGACGCGAATCTCACGGTAGAATATCAATATGGCAATCGAGCTTATCGCGCTGGACATCGACGGCACGCTGCTCGATAACCGCTCGACGGTGTCCGAGCGGAATCTGCGCGCCATTGCGGACGCAACGAAGCGCGGGATTGAGGTCGCTCTGGTGACCGGGCGGCGCTACAGCTTCGCGTTGCCGATCGCGGCGCGCATTCCTTCGCCGCTGACGCTGATCCTGAACAACGGCGCGCTGGTGAAATCCAAGGAAGGCGAAACACACCTGTTTCATCCACTGCCGCGCCACGCCGCGCTGCGCGTGCTGCGGGCCACACCGGAGTTCCGAGAAGGCGCGGCGGTGCATTTCAATCGCCCGCGCGAACGCCAAGTGATTTACGAGCGCATCGACTGGAACGATGCCACGCGGCGCGGCTATTTCGAGCGCAATCGAGAGTACCTGGCGGAGGTCACACCGCTCGAAAACTGCCTCCAAAACGGTGGTGTGGTAAACGACAACCCTATTCAGGTAATGTTTACGGGAACTGTCGCGCGTATGCGGGAAGTCGCATCTAAGT
>JBEKDK010000072.1:0-16398 GCA_050014395.1 Candidatus Acidiferrales bacterium
TCGAGCGGCTTCAGATTATCGAGGTCGGCGTTGCGCAGCGCTTCGAGAACGGTGCGGTCGATCGGTGTGAATAGAGGCGTCTCGTGCGCGGCGGGCCGTTCGGCGCCTGGCGTCAGTTCTTCGCTCAACTCGTGCTCACTCTGCTCGTGGCGGCGCAGGATTTCGCGCGCGCGTTCGATCACGCTGCGCGGAACGCCCGCCAAGCGCGCGACTTCGATGCCGTAACTTTTGTCGGCGCTGCCTTGCTCGACGCGGCGAAGGAAAATGATGTCGTCTGGCGTTTCGCGCACCGCGACGTGAACATTGCGCACGCCCGGCAGCAGATCCGCCAGCTCCGTGAGTTCGTGGTAATGCGTGGCAAAAAGCGTGCACGCGTGCGTTTCGGCCTGCAAGTGCTCGACCACCGCCCACGCGATGGAAAGCCCGTCAAATGTCGCCGTGCCGCGCCCCACTTCGTCCAGGAGAATCAGACTGTGCGGCGTCGCAGTGTTCAGGATCGCCGCGACCTCGCTCATTTCCACCAGAAACGTCGAGCGCCCACGCGCTAAATTGTCCGACGCGCCGATGCGCGTGAAGATGCGATCGGTGATCGGCAAGCGCGCTTGCTCGGCGGGAACGTAGGAGCCCATCTGCGCCATCAGCACGATCAGCGCCGCCTGCCGCAGGTACGTCGATTTCCCGCCCATGTTCGGCCCGGTGATCAGCAGAATCTGTTGCGTGGCTTGATCTAGTAAAAGATCGTTGGGCACAAATCGCTCGCCTTGCTGCTCGAGCAGACGCTCGATCACGGGATGGCGCCCCTTAACGATCATTAGCTCGCCGGTCGTGGAAAATTCTGGGCGCGCGTAACGCCGAGCCGCGGCCATGCGCGCGAAATTTAGCAGCACATCCAATTCGCCTAGCGCCGTGCCAGTCTGCCGCATGCGCGGCGCGTGTTCTGCGAGCCAAGCGCGCAGTTCGGCGAATAGGCGGCGCTCGATTTCGGCGATGCGCTGATCGGCGTCCAGCACTTTGCGCTCGTACTCTTTTAGCTCAGGCGTAGTAAAGCGCTCGGCGTTCACCAAGGTTTGCTTGCGCTCGAAATCGGGCGCCACCAGATGCAGATTAGGCTTCGAGATCTCGATGTAATAGCCGAACACCTGGTTGTAGCGAATCTTCAGCGAAGCGATGCCCGTGCGCTTTCGCTCGCGCTCTTCCATCGCGGCGATAATTTGCTTGCTGCGCTGCGAAAGCTCGCGCAATTCATCGAGCTCGGCGTCGTATCGCGCGCGAATCACGCCGGGATCGGACAGCAGATTCGGCGGATCGTCCGCGATGGCCCGCTCGATGCGCTCGCGCACATCGGCAAGGTCGTCGATCCGTGCCCGCAGCGCAACCAGGCGCGCGCTCGATGTGCGCTCAAGATATCCACGCAGCAGAGGTAAACGCGCCAGCGACTGCCGCAAGCCGACCAGGTCGCGCGGGCTCGCCACGCCCAGCGTGATTCGCCCGGTCAGCCGCTCGATATCCTGCACGCTGCTTAGGTCGCGCCGAATCTCCTCGCGCAGCACGGTGGCGGCGATCAACTCGCCCACGGCGTCAAGGCGCATCTCGATTTCCGCGCGGTCCACGTGCGGCCGCAAAATCCATGCGCGCAGCCGCCGCGCTCCCATGCCTGTGACCGTTTCGTCGAGCGCCGCGAGCAACGTGACGGCCGAGCCGCGCCCCGCGTCTTCGACAAAAAGCGGCGCGACCAGCTCGAGGTTGCGCACTGTGACCGTGTCCAGCACGAGCGCGTCCGCCTGTTCGTAATATCGAATGCGATCCACGTGGCGCAGAGCATCGGCGCGTGCACCCTCGTTTTCGGCTCCCACGGCGGAGGTCTCGCGTAGATAGTGGATCAATGCTCCAGCGGCGCGCGTAGCTTCGGGGTGATCGGCCAAGCCAAAGCCTTCGAGACCCGAAACGCCAAATTGCTCGCGCAGAATCCGCTCGGCATAGCTGTGCGCGAAAACCCATTCCTCGATGCGCGTCTCACTGGAATCGCCGCCGGTGGAAGCGCGGCGAGCGCCACTGGTGCCCGCGCCCGAATCCTGCGCGAACAGACCCGCCTGGCGCGGCACCAGAATTTCTCGCGGGTGCAGCCGCTCGATCTCATCGCGCAATTTCTCTTCCGCGCCATCGCCGGAGAATTCCGTGGCGCTCGATTCGCCCGTCGAGACGTCGACAAATGCCAAGCCAATCGCCGAGCCCGCTGCGCCGCGCGCGATGGCCGCCAGAAAATTGTTCTCGCGCGGCTCAAGCACGTTCATCCCCGTGGCCGTTCCCGGCGTGATCACGCGCACCACTTCGCGCCGCACGAGTTTCTTGCCGGGGCCGGCCTCCTCCATCTGATCGCAGATGGCGATCTTGTGGCCCGCGCGCAGCAGACGCGCCACATAGGTTTCGGCAGCATGATAGGGCACGCCGCACATGGGCACAGCCTCGCCGCGCTCGCGATTGCGCGAAGTCAGCGTGATTTGCAATTCGCGCGAGGCCACCACGGCGTCCTCGAAGAACAGCTCGTAAAAATCGCCCAAGCGAAATAGCACCAGCGCATGCGGGTATCGCGATTTGATCGCGTGATACTGCCGCATCAGCGGACTGGTGGCCGAAGTCGTTGCGGGAGATGTGGGTTCGCTCATGGCAAGCCGTGCGCCCGGTCGATGGGCATTATACCCACTTATCCAAACCCAATGCCGAGCCACGAGCCAGTCACGCGGCACTTAGAGCTTTCTCCACCAAATCTCCGGTTGGAGAAGCGCGCGGCTGGCGGGAGCGAATTCGCGGTTTCGAGGGCCACAGAAGCGTACACCGCGCGCATCGCAGGTTTCTCCCTGAAGTTTCCGACGATACAATGCAGATTGCTTGGCTCAATCGTCTGCGTTATATTTGCGGGTACTCTACGGATTTTCCGCGGCGTACTCGCAACTCTCCTCTGGTGTGGACCAGATGGTCGGTTCGATTCAAGCTTTCGGATCGTGCTGGCCCGCCCTCTGAGAAAGATTTCCCGATTCGCAAAGGAGGTAGATAAATGTGCAGGCGATTGGCCCTGGTCCTTTTCGCGATTTCCCTGGGGTTCGTACCGGCGCGCGCACAAGACAAGCCGACGATCGTGGTTCACGTCTTCACCATCGCATCAGGCGTGAAGTGCCCGTATGACATGACACAGTTGCAAGCCGAAGCGATCGCCGAACTCAAAACGCAAGATGCGGCGCAATTCAACGTGGTTTCCGACGCTGTCCCAAATCAGACCCAGGTCTATACTCTCGACGGCGAAATCCTGGAGTGGCACAAAGGCAACGTCGTAGAACGTATGACCATTGCCATGGGCTCGGTAGCTGGGCGTGAAAATGCGAAGATTCACTACTGGCTCACAGACAAAGATGGCAAGAAGGTTTTCGAGAGTACCGACATAATCCGGCAAATCTGGATGGACAACGCGAAGGAACAATCGACCGGGACGCTCGGGCGGCCATTCGGGGATAAAATCGCGGACCGCTTGAAGGAAGCGAAGCTGGTGCCCGCGGCCAGCGCCCCAGCTCAATAGTTGCAGGGCTTGGAGCGGAGAGGCGGGCTGATTGGCGGCGCCCATAAGACGCGTCGCTGCGCGTTTGTCTTCGGCCGCGCCGCATCTTCGCAGACCGAGTTCCGCGACTGATACGCACCTGGAGCTGAGTTCCCCCGCTGGCGCGGTCGGCGGGACGTTCGGATCGACATCCCTATCCGCACCGCTCCCTGGAAAAGACCGGGCGGGTCTTCTAGCGGGCGCGCAAGCGTTGCGATGGTAAGCCGCCGGTGCGTCCCCCCGAAAACATTTTTCGTCAATCGCGATTCTTGTCTTGACAAAGCTGCCAGCACGCTTTAACTAATCGAATCGGAGGATTTTCGGTCCCGATGTGCGCATCAAGCGAAACGGAGCCTGGCCCTAGCAGCATCGATATCCGGTGCACCAGTTTGGACAGGCACGCCGGAAAGGGCCATTTGTGGCCCCTATTTGGCCTCTGGGATTTTGGTCAGGAGCATACCCCTGAAACGGGGAGGAGCGGTCCGCGGCGCAGTTAGTGGCCATCGTTTATGCGGATCGCCCGCGGCCGGAAGTTTGTATCAGCCGCGGGATTTTTGTTTTTGGACGCGCCTTTGGCCCTTTCGCAGTTTGGGCAGCGCAGCACTCTCGGCGCGGCCCAACTGGATTTGAAGTGGAGTCACCATGCTGCACGCCACGGAACTCTTGGGAGCCGAGACCTACGATTCGGCGGGCAACTTCGTCGGTCGGGTGAACGAACTGTTCCTCGAACCGGCGGACCAAGCGAATCGTGTCGCTCGGATTCTGCTCGGGCGCGGCAAATATCTGCCGCTGATGGCGCGCTACGACCATCTGGCGTTCGTCGCACCGGGCGTGATCAAACTTAACGTCGAAGAGAAAGCCCTCGATTATTTCGCGCCGAACGAAGGCTGGCTGGCCGTGGGCAAGGATCTGCTCGATCAGCAAATTATCGATACCAGCGGCCGCAAGGTCGTGCGCGTCAACGATGTCGATCTGGCCGACGAGCGCACCAACGGCACGGTCGAGTTGCGTGTCACGCAGGTCGATGTGGGCCTGAGTGGCGCGGCGCGCAGACTGTTGCAGGGCGTCGCGTCTCCCGGATTGATCCGCCGGCTGCAGCAAAAATTGCCGACGCGCGTGATTCGCTGGGAGTTCGTCAACTTGATCGAGCCCGATCCTTTGCGCCGCGTCAAGCTGCGCATTACCAACCAACAGCTCGAGCAGATGCATCCCGCGGATCTCGCCGACATCATGGAAGACCTTTCGCCTGCCGAGCGCCAGGCGATGATCGCTTCGCTCGACGAAGAATCCGCCGCCGAGGCGCTGGCCGAATTGGATAAGCGGCTCACCAAGGAAATCGTCGAGACACTCGATCGCGGCAAAGCCGCCGACATCCTGGAAGAAATGGATCCGGATCAAGCCGCCGACGTCCTGGCTGACCTCGCGCCGCAAACATCGCAAGAAGTTCTGGAAGAAATGCCCGGCAGGGAAGCCCGCGAGGTGCGGGCGCTGCTGCAATTCGACGAGGACACCGCCGGCGGAATGATGAACACGGAATTCGTTTTCGTCGGCGACACGGCCACGCGCGATGAGGCCGTCAGTTGGATCGGCTCGCGCGACGTGCACCTCGAAGTGCTGGACACAATCTTCCTGATCGGCGACGACGCGAAGTTTTCCGGCTCCGTGCCCACGGCTCGTCTGCTGCTCGCAGCATCCGATCAGCGCGTGGCCGAATTGAAGTCGGAGCCGCTGCTTTCCGTGCCGCCCAGCGCCAGCGAAAAGGAAGTGGTCGATCTCTTCGACAAATACAATTTGCGGAGCCTCGCAGTCGTCGATGATGAAGGCCGCCCGATCGGGGCCATCGCCGTGGACGACGTCGTGACGCGGCTCAAGCGGAGCCAGTGAACGTGGCGAATTTCACCGATCGGATACAAGCTTGGCGCGATGGTGGCGCGGTGGTCTGGAAGCGCACGCGCATCCTGCGCCGGCGACTTTTTATTTTTCTGGCGATCCTGGGTCCCGGCGTCATCACCTCAAACGTGGACAACGACGCCGGCGGCATCTCCGTCTACACGCAGGCTGGCGCGCAGTTCGGCTATGCGTTGCTGTGGTCCCTGATTCCCATGACCATCGCGCTCTACGTCACCGAGGAAATGTGCGCGCGTATGGGCGTGATCACCGGCAAAGGTTTGTCGGATCTGATCCGCGAGGAATTCGGTTTTCGCCCGACGT
This sequence comes from Candidatus Acidiferrales bacterium, assembly GCA_050014395.1. Taxonomy (GTDB): domain Bacteria; phylum Acidobacteriota; class Terriglobia; order Acidiferrales; family UBA7541; genus DASPOJ01. The sequence continues at coordinate 5,798 of JBEKDK010000072.1, forward strand.
TTTTTCTGATCCTCGCCGGTCTGCTTGTGGACATGGGCAACACCACAGCGGAATTCGCCGGCGTCGCAGCGTCCATGCAAATCTTCCACATCTCGAAGTACATCGCCGTGCCGATTGCCGCGCTCATAGTCTGGGTTTTGGTTTTGCGCGGCACGTATCGCCAAGTGGAAAAGATATTTCTGATCGCTTGCACCTTTTATTTCGCCTACCTATTTTCCGCGTTCCTGGCGCACCCGAACTGGCTGGAGGCCGCCAAGAGCACGGTTATCCCGTCATTCCATATGAACGCGGGATACTTGCTGATGCTTACCGCGCTGGTCGGCACCACCATCGCGCCGTGGCAATTTTTCTACATGCAGGCGAGCTTCGTTGAAAAGCGCGTTGGCAAGCGGCAATACGGCCAGGCGCGCGCCGACGTGATCGTCGGCAGCGTCACCTGCATGATCGTGGTGTTCTTCATAATTGTTTGCACGGCGGCGACGCTCTATGTTTCCGGCCATCGCAATATCACCGATGCGGGCGAGGCGGCCCTGGCGCTCGTGCCGCTCGCCGGGCGATGGGCCGGAATGCTTTTCGCGTTCGGTTTGTTGAACGCGTCGCTCTTCGCGGCGTCCATTCTGCCGCTTTCCACCGCCCACGTGATTTGCGAAGGAATGGGCTTCGAGGCCGGAATCGATCACAAGTTTAAGGACGCCCCGATTTTTTACAGTCTATACACCGTGATGATCGTCGTCGGCGCGGCCGTGATCCTGATTCCGCGCGCCCCCCTCTATAAAATCCTGGTTCTCTCGCAGGTGGCCAACGGTGTTTGGCTGCCGATCGTGCTGATATTCATGTTGCTGCTCGTGAATCGCAAAGATCTGATGGGCGAGTACGTGAATTCCCCCACCTTCAACGTCGTCGCTTGGCTCACAACGGTAGCCATGATCGCTCTCACACTAATTCTCGTTTACACGGCGATCTTCCCGAATTCCGCCGCCGCCCTCTCTGCTTTGATTAAGTGGTGATCACAACAACAAGCGGCGAACACGATAGCCGGCATGTTGCAGTGACCCATTCGGTATGTTAGTTTTCGTCAGTCGGAGCATTGCCCAACGGGCAGCACTACGCTAGAAATAGGCGGAGTTTAGGACGTTGATGCTGAGCGAGAGTTCCCGATGCCGGGAACTTTCGCGGTAAAGATGTCCGGCCGTCTTGCCTGGGACGCGCCGGAAAGGGAATTGTGCAAGTCCCGGAACGCTTGGAACCAGCCAATAAGGATGAAGCCCGCCTGCTCGGTCAGCTCGACGCGCGTCGGCTGCCGGAGCACGTTGCCGTCATTATGGACGGCAACGGGCGATGGGCGCAGCGCCGCCATCTGCCACGCCTGGCCGGCCACAAAGCCGGCGTGCGCGCCGCGCGCAACGTAATTGAAACCTCCGCGCGCCTGGGCATACCGGCGCTCACGCTCTACGCCTTCTCGATGGAAAATTGGCGCCGCCCGAAAACCGAAACCGATTTCCTGATGCGTTTGCTGCGCGAATATTTGCGCCGCGAACTGCCGGTGATTCACAAAAACAACATCCGCATGTTGGTCATCGGCCGCCCTGACGAATTGCCCGCCGCCGTTCGCAGTGACGTCGATCGCGCCGTGAGTTTGACGGCCGGCAACTCCGGCATGAAGCTGGCCGTGGCTCTGAATTATGGCGGGCGCGCGGAACTTGTTGACGCGTTTAATTCCATTCTTGATGGCGTGCGCAACAATGGCATCAGCTCTTTCCGCGTGGACGAAAAAATGGTCGCCCAGCACTTGTATACCGCCGGCTTGCCCGACCCCGATTTGCTGATTCGCACCAGCGGCGAAATGCGCGTAAGCAATTTCCTGCTGTGGCAAATCGCCTATGCCGAAATGTACGTCACCGAAACGCTGTGGCCCGATTTCACCCGCGCCGAGCTGTATCGCGCGCTCCTCGATTTCGCCGGACGCGAACGCCGCTATGGTGGGCTGGCCACGCGCCCGCATCGTGAAACGGCCTAACCGCTTGCCCATCTACTCCGATCGTTCCACGTTCAGTGGTGGCGCGTGCTGCGTCCCGGGCAGGCTCGCATGACCCTCACTCGCATTCTCACCGCCGCAATCCTGATCCCCGTGGTGATCGGATTGATCTGGTGGGGCGCGCCGGCGCTGATCGCCGCCGTCGGCGCGATCGTTGTCGTGCTCGCGCTCCTTGAATTCTTTTCACTCGGCGAGCGCGTTGGGCTCAAGGGTTACCGATTTTGGACATGCATCTGCGCGGTTTTGATTTTCTTTCAACAGTGGCAGGCCACATTGTCGGAGCGCACTTCGCTCACGCGCGATATCGTGTTCGTGCATCAGCCTGCTGTGTTCACAGCTTCGCTCGAGATGGCGTTGTTGGTTTTCGTTTTTGGGGCGGGAGCGATCGCCGTGTTCAGCAGTTTGCCTTTGGCCGATGCCTTGGGCGATCTCGGCATCAGCGCCGCGGCGCTTCTGTTCGTGGCGCTGCCGTTCAGCGCGGCGATTCGCCTGGACGCAATGTCCCGGCGTCTGCTGCTCTTCGCGCTGGCCATGATCTGGGTTGGCGACTCCTTCGCATATTTCATCGGTCGCTCGCTGGGCCGGCACAAAATGTCTCCGCAATTGAGCCCGCACAAAACCTGGGAAGGCGCGTTGGCCAATCTCGCCGGCTCGATGCTGCTCGGGGCGCTCGTCGCGCGCTGGGTGGAAATCGGGATCGGCGATATGTTGGCGATGGCTGCGTTGGGAAATATCGCCGGCCAATTCGGCGATCTTCTCGAATCTGCTTATAAGCGCAGCGCCGGAGTGAAGGATTCCGGCACCTTGCTGCCGGGCCATGGCGGAATGCTCGATCGCATTGACGCGCTGGTTCTTTCGCTTCCCGTCGTCTGGTACTATTTTCAATTGGTAGTCGCGGCCCGGTAGCGGAATCTCCGCTCTCGTCTCGAGTGTCCCGCGCAGGTGTGAAATTTGAAATCAATCGCCATTCTCGGATCGACCGGCTCGATCGGCCGGCAGACGCTGGCCGTCGTCGAGGCGCTCGAAGGCCGCTTCGCCCCCGTGGCGCTTGCTGCCGGGGGAAATCTCGACGAGTTGACCGGTCAAATCGCGCGCCACCGTCCGGAATTGGTTTCCGTGGCGGATGCCGCGCGCGCCGCGCAATTGGCGGAACGCTTGGGCGCAGCAGGCCATTCGCCGATGCCTGAAATTCAACACGGCCCCGCGGGCATGCTCGCCGTGGCCACACATCCCAAAGCTGAAATCGTCGTTTCGGCCGCCGTCGGAGTCGTCGGACTCGAAGCCACCTTCGCCGCGGTGCAAGCCGGAAAACGTGTCGCGCTCTCGAACAAGGAAATCCTGGTTGCCGCCGGAGAAGTGGTGATGGCCGCGGCGCGCGCCTCGGGCTGCGAATTGCTCCCGGTCGATAGCGAGCACAACGCGATTCACCAATGCCTCCGCGTCGGCCAGCGCTCCGAAGTACGCCGCCTTGTGCTCACCGCTTCCGGCGGACCGTTTCGCCGGACGCCGCTCAAGCAACTAGCGTCTGTGACCCCAGAGCAGGCGCTGGCCCATCCCAATTGGCGCATGGGCCCGCGCATCACGGTGGATTCGGCCACGCTGGTCAACAAGGGTTTCGAGGTGATCGAAGCGCGCTGGCTTTTCGACGTGCAGCCCGATCAGATCGATGTGGTGATCCACTCGCAGTCCACGGTGCATTCGATGGTGGAATTCGTGGATGGTTCGATTCTTGCGCAACTCGGCCCAACGGATATGCGTATGCCGATCCAATATGCGCTAACCTACCCAGAGCGGGCCGCATCCAAGGATGTGACGCTGGATTGGGCGTCTCTGCGCCGTCTGGATTTTGAGCCCGTCTCGACGCGGCGTTTCCCTTGCTTGCGTCTTGCACGGCATGCGTTGCGCAAGGGCGGCGCGTTCCCCTGCGCGTTCAATGCGGCCGATGAAATCGCCGTCGCGGCTTTCCTTGAGAGGCGGCTCGCATTCCCGGCGATCGCGCAGGTGATCGAGCACGTGCTCGATCGCACGCCACGCGTCAACTTGGGGAGCATTGCCGGCGTGCTCGAAGCCGATCGCGAAGCACGGCGCATGGCGTGCGAAGAAGTCGCGCAGATCGCGAAGAGCGCGGCGTGAAATCATGCGGCATGAGACAATGAAGGTCACGAGGCGACATGGCATTTGATTTCCTGATGGGCATCGTAGGCGTGGCGCTTGGCCTGGGATTGATGATCCTGGTGCACGAGTGGGGTCATTTCCTTGTGGCCCGCGCCTTCGGCGTGCGTGTCGACGTGTTTTCGATCGGTTTCGGCCCACGCCTGTTTGGCGTCAAGCGCGGCGCCACCGATTACCGCGTCAGCGCGTTGCCACTGGGCGGCTACGTGCGCATGGCAGGCGAGAACGCTTTCGAGGAGCGCGCCTGCGCGCCCGATGAGCTGCTATCCAAGCCGCGCTGGCAGCGCATCCTGATCGCCCTCGCTGGTCCATCGATGAATATCGTCATGGCTCTGGTGATCGTCACCGGCTTGGCGCTGCGCGGTACCGAACAGCCTGTTTACAGCGATAAGCCCGTGGACATCGCGGGCGTGCTCCAGGGCTCCGCCGCTGCTGAAGCCGGCATCCAAGGCGGCGACCGCGTGGTCGAATTCGATCACGTCGCAAATCCCACGTGGGATCAACTGAATCTGCGTCTCTTGCTTTCGATTCCCGGTGCGTCGATCCCCGCAGAGATCGAGCGCAATGGCGGCACGCTGCCCGTGACCGTGCACGCCGTGCCGGACGAAACCGAAGCGGTCGGCTATCCGGTCGAGCCCGTCTTCGTCGCTTCGATTTTGCCAAATTCGACCGCCGCCCTCGCGGGCCTTCAGGCCGGCGATCAGATTTTGTCGATCAACGGCCGCGCCCTCGACAGCCCCCATCAGGTGGGTTCAATGCTTCAGCAGACCGCCGCCCAGCCGATCCAGCTTGCCGTGCGCCGCGGCGACCACACGATGACGCTGACGGCGCGCCCCACCTGGGGCGATTCCGGCAATGGCCAGCCTCGCTGGCAGCTTGGTTTCTATTTCCAGTTCGCCAGCGTCGAGCGGCAATATTCTCTAGGTCAGGCGATCGGCCGGTCGGTTGAGTTCAATGCGTTGCTCGCCCGGCAAGTTGTTTACGTCGTGGTGGAATTGTTCCGCGGCAAAGTTTCCATCAAGCAGCTCGAAGGCCCGCTGGGTTTGGCGCGCGATTCCGGGCAAGCCGCCCGGCGCGGCTTCACCGACCTGTTGCAATTGATGGTCTTGATCAGCGTGAATCTGGCGGTGCTGAATCTTTTGCCGATCGGTCCGCTCGATGGCGGCATGATCGCGATGCTGGTGATTGAAGGAATCATGCGCCGCGATCTCAGTTTGCGCGCCAAGGAGCGCTTCGTCACCGTCAGCGTGGTGTTCCTTTTGGGCGTCTTCGCCATTGTTATGTACAATGACGTCCTGAGGCTGCTGCCGCACCACTAGCAGCCCGAGGCAACTTCCGCCATGCCTTCCAGCGGCGCACATCGCGTCAGTTCCGGCGAACGCATTCATGTGGACGCGCGCCCCGGCCGCCTGGAAAAAGCGCTGCTGAAGAAGGGCGTGCGCCTCACCCGCCAGCGCCGCGTCCTGCTGCAAGTGATGGACCGCGCCGAGCGCCACCTGGCCGCCGAAGAAATTCTCGAGCGCGGGCAGCGCATCGATCCCCACGTCCACCGCGTCACCGTCTATCGCACCATCGATCTTCTGAAGCGCCACCGCCTGATCGACGAACTCGATCTGCTGCATCTTCGCGGCGATCAGCATTATTACGAAGCCCACGGCCCGCGCGACCACATCCACGTCGCCTGCCTGCGCTGCGGCAAAGTCCGCGAATTTGAGTCCAGCCTCTTCGAGCAATTGAAGCGGCAAATCGCCCACGATTGCGGCATGGAAATCACCGTCACCCGCACCGAAGTCGGCGGCTACTGCTCCAATTGCCGCAGCTAGCCGTATGACCACGCAACCCTAGACGGGTTGCGCTGCGGCATGCCCTACGTTACCCACCCCAGCGCGCGGCGATATCTCTGAGGTCGGGAAAATCGAAGCGATCTCCGTACAGCACTATCCGAATCCTGCGTGTTATCTCCGTAGATTTTGTTTCAGTGATCACGGACAAAATCATCAAGTCTACCAGGCTGCGCGGTGGCAGTCCGATTCCGGCCATACCGCTGCCAACGAGCGGGACGTTCAATGGCTGTCCGTTGCAGACGATGCGTGCACGTCTCCAAAGCTCCTGCATCCCCAGCCACATAATTGCGACGTCGGCTGACGCTTTACACGTCTTCGGGTCAGTTCTCGTTGATGCGAACGCCAAATACCTGTCTTGATTGGCCGTGATCAGCGCCGTCGACCCGATTGGGTATTGCTTTGACTTACCCTCTTCTCTCTTTATATCGTGGTGTGGGACGTCTCGTAGTTGTTCGTCTACCTGCTTATCGAAGGATTCCGAGCGGCCGCCAAATACCCTTTCTATGAAGGCGCCATGAACGCTTTTCGGCGACACGGGATTTCCAATTTTACTGTCGAAGAACTCGTTGACCGGAATCGCTCGGACTCCCTCCTGCTTGAAGAGATCACCGAAAACGACCTCGATCACGGTGTTGCAGTTCGCCGGTTTAATTTCGATTCGAGACGGCCTACGCACCTTCCACAGGGCGTATGTGACACCGATAATTGTGTCTGCGGCCAGAGGGAGAGCCCCCTGGATCTTGACCGTCGGAACGAAAAAGTTGATGGCGCTAACGAGCGTGAAAACAGAGCTGAACCCAATAAAGGCATCCACGCATGTTCGCCAGGGGTGCTGTTCAATTTCGTGTAGATAGTCGTTCAATGGGTTCTCTTGATAGAGCTCTCTCTGTCGCGCGCCCTGAAAAAGGTTTTCGCCGCCTCGAGGTCCAAATTAATTTGCCGCCGCAAATCATCCACGCTCGCGAATTTCTGCTCGTCGCGCAGGCGCTCCCAGAATCGCACCTCGATCTCGCCTTCAGGAATCATCTCCGAAAAATCGAATAGATGACTTTCGATCGAAAGCGCCTGCCCATTGAACGTCGGCCGAAACCCAACATTCGTCACCGAGCGATACAGCGTCGCGCCCACGCACGTCTCCGTGCAATACACGCCGGTCTTTGGCAGCAGTTCCTGCTCGGGCGCGAGATTCAGCGTCGGCACCAACACCGCGCCGCCGCGCTTATCGCCGGGACGAATCGGCCCCGTCAGCGAAAATGGGTGCCCCAGAAGTTCCGCCGCGAGCGCCACTTGCCCCGCCGCAATCGCCGAGCGCACCGCCGTGCTGGACACGAGCTGCCCATTCAGCACGCTCGGCGGCACGATCTCGACCTCATACCCAAAGCACGGAGCCATTTGCTCGAGCATGTCGGTGTTCCCAGCCTGCTTGTGCCCAAACCGAAAATTCGGCCCCACGCAAATCGCGGACATCCCCAGCCGCTCAACCAGAATCTTCGCCAGAAAATCCTCGGCGGTTATCGCGGCAATCTCCGGCGTGAATTTCATCACCAGCACCGCTTCGATCCCCGCGGCCTCAAATCCGGCAAGCCGCTGCGCAAGAGTCGAGATCAGCTTCGGCGCCTTCCCCGGCCGCAGAATCGCGCCAGGATGCGGATCGAACGTAACCACACCTGCGACACATACTGCCGCGCCGCCGGCCTCCCGTCCGTATGTAGGGGCGGAGCTTGTCTCCGCCCGGTTTTCAGCAGCCCCCAGTGTCGATGCCTTCGCGCGCGCCACAACGTGCCGCAGCACCTCCTGATGCCCCAGGTGCAAGCCATCGAAGAAGCCGATCGAAAGCGCCGCGCGCCGCCCCGCGCTCGTATACCGCGCGGCCCATTCTTCCGGCGTATGCAAAACCGTGAGCGCCATCAGGCCCGCACCTCAAGCCGCAATCCGTCATACGCCAATTGAACATTGGGCAAGCCCATCGCCGCCAATCGCGCGTTGGTCGCCGCGTGTGGCAGTTCGTGCGCGATGTGCGTGAACCAAGCGCGCTTCGGCGCAAGCTCGCGTATCAGCGCCACGGCCTGCTCCACGGTCTGATGCATCGGATGCGGCTCATCGCGCAGCGCATCCAGAATGAAATCGTCCAGATTCGCCAGCAGGGCCTTCGACGATTCGGGCAGGGAACTGAAATCGGTGAGATACGCCATCCCTCCCACGCGAAATCCAAGCACTTCCGACGCGCCATGCCGCGCCGGAATCGGCGTAAATGTGGTACCCAACAACTCAAACGGCCCGCGTATCGGATGCAGCGTCACTTCCGGAATCGTCGTTCCCGGCAGAGCCGGCGCGAACACATACGCAAATGTGCGTCGCAGCGTTTCGATCGTCGCGTCCGACGCATACACCGGCATCGCCATTTTCTGCCGCATGTTGAACGGACGAATATCGTCGAATCCCAGTATGTGATCCGCGTGCGCGTGCGTGAACACCACGGCGTCCAGGCGCTCGATCCCTGCGCGCAGCGCCTGAAATCTGAAATCCGGCGTCGTGTCGATCACGACCACGCGCGCCGCAGCGCCCGTCCCGCGCGAAAGCAGAATCGAAGGCCGAGTGCGATTGTCGTGCAAATCCGTCGAGCGGCACACCGCGCAGTGGCACCCCAGCGTCGGCACGCCCATTGACGTCCCGGAGCCGAGCACCAGGAGGCTCAGCCGATCCGCCGGTCCGTCGATTGAAGATTGAGTGTCGCTCAAGTGCGGGGTTGTCGCTCAGGTACGAATTTGTCGCTCACGTACGAATTTGTCGCTCACGCACGAGGTTGCGCTTTTTCCTTCATGGCCTTGGCCGCGGCTTTGGTCATTTCCATGAAGGAAAGCTTCAGGCTGCCAAGGACTTCAACGAGCAGTCGATCGTCTTCCGCCGCAAGATTTCCGCGCGTCACATCGCGCAACGCATCCAGCATGTCGATCAACTCGCGCGCGCCCTCCAAATCCAGTATCGGCTGCCCCGTCCTCGGATCGGGATACGCGCCCAGCACCATCGCCGCGTTCTGCGCGATGAAATTCACCAGTGACTCAAACCCGCGCGAAGGCTTCGGCCCCACTGCGTCGCCGGCCAAAACCTGTTTTGCCGCATCGGCAGGCGCAGCGCCTGCGGGAGCTTGCGGCCCCGCCGCGCGAGGCTCCTCGACCGCGGGGTGCGATTCCCGCTGCTGTTTTTCGGCCGCGGCGTCGGGCCGCAACTCGCCCTCCTCCGTAAACAGCCTGCGGTCAACAACCTTGAAGCTCTCGTCCTGCTTAGGATCTGCCAATGAGGTTCCCTCGGATGCGAGTGATCGCCAGATGAGCGCGTGACGCCGCGGAGCGCAGCGCTACAAATCGTTCACGCTCGCGCCAGTTTAGCATTCGCCACACGCGCGCGACAAGTTTGCTCGCTCGCCGATGAATTCGGCGAGCGCCTAAATTTGTGCCGTGCGTCCGATTGGACGTAACAGACTCATCCGTGCGTCAAACTTCACGCGATTTGAAATATCTCCCGCGTGCCGGTAAGCCACAAGTCGGTGTACCCCTTCATCTTCTCGCGGAAAGCTGGGTTGGAGGCGTAATCCTTCTGCAGAGCGTCGAATTCCGCCAAATTCTGCACTTCAAATTCCAGGATGACGCGATTGAATTCCCCCGTCACGTCGGTGAGAACGCGATACTTGGAAGCCTTGGCCGCCGCGGACGCTTCTTTCAGTTGGGCAGCCAGTTTCGTCGCGTTTCCCGGCTTGGCTGTGAAGCAGTTGCGAATGACCAGCATAATTCCTCCTGTTGGCGGGGATATCGGATTTGGACCTCTGCGCCGCGCATCGTACGCTTCTCCTTACCTCGACACAACCAAATTGCGTTTGAAACAACCGGCAATTCGTTTCGGCGGAAGCCGGAAACTATTCGCCGCTAACTGAACTACTCGCCACCTTGACGCGGTGACTCCAGCGCCGCGGCCAAACCAGACGCGCTGCCGCGCACCGCCGACAGCGCGATTTGCGGTTGACACAACCGGGCAGTAGGAGTAGTTATTCGGCCCAAGTAGACGGCCAGAACCGCAATTCCAATTCACAAGGAGAGTGTATGGGAAAGATCAACGTGGGCCGTGTGATTCTCGGTGGCATCGTTGCCGGGATCGTTGCAGATGTTCTGGATTACGTCGTAGATGGGATATGGCTAGGACTCCGGTGGGCCGCCGGCAATAAGGCGCTTGGGCTTGGCAATTTTTCGTCGAACCAGGTTCTCTGGTTCAACTTGCTCGGCATCGTTGGCGGCATTGCGCTGATCTGGCTCTATGCTGCCATCCGGCCTCGCTTTGGCGCCGGAGTGAAGACCGCGATCCTCGCCGGTCTGGCCTTTTGGGTCATTGGTGTGGCGCTTCCGAACTTCGGCTTCATGTGGGTTGGTGGCCTTTATTCGCATCACCTTACGGCGTACACGACGCTCGGCGGCCTAGTCGAGGTCGTGGTCGGCGCGATTGCCGGCGCAACGCTCTACAAGGAAGCCGCCTAAGCCCAGGGGCGCCAGCTCTAATCCAGC
>JBEKDK010000073.1:0-19928 GCA_050014395.1 Candidatus Acidiferrales bacterium
CAACCTACGGCATACGTCCCCGCCGCTGGGTTCAGGGCCGCATTTGAGCTGCGGACGGCAGGAAACCCCACTTCGATCATCCCTGCGGTGCGGAGCGTCGTGAATCAGGTGGCGAGTAACCTGCCCATATTCGACGTTGCGGCGCAATCGCAGAATATCGAGCTGCTGCTGTATCAAGAGCGGCTGGTCGCGCAGCTTTCGAGTTTCTTCGGAGTGCTGGCTCTCGTCCTTGCTTGCGTCGGGCTTTACGGGTTGCTCTCGTACGAAGTGGCGCGGCGCACACGAGAGATCGGCATACGCATGGCGTTGGGCGCGGAGCAACGCGATGTTATGAAGATGGTCGTCGGCGACGGGCTCGCGCTCACCATCACGGGTGTGGTTGCCGGCATTGCCGCGGCCCTTGGCGTAATGCGCTATCTGGGAAGCATTCTGTATGACGTGCGCCCTGGCGATCCTGCTACGCTGGCTACTGTCGCGGGGATTCTGTTGATTGTCGCGCTCGCAGCGTGCTGCGTCCCGGCGCGGCGGGCGACCCGCGTCGATCCGATGGTGGCGCTGCGATATGAGTAGGAACGAATCTTTGGCTTGAGTTACGACTCGCCGCGCAGGAGGTCGGCTCGGGATTCGCGTGTGCGGATTACGCGGAAGCGGCGGGCTTCGACCAAGACTTCGGCGGGGCGCGGGCGGGCGTTGTAATTCGAGGCTTCGACGAAGCCGTAGGCGCCGGCTCCCCAGAGCGCCAGCAGATCGCCGGGGCGCGATTCTTCGATGGGCCAATCCTGCAAGAATGAATCGCCGGTTTCGCAGACGGGGCCGACGATATCGGCGATGACGCGATCTCCATCCCCCGCGACGACAGGCGTGATCGGATGCGCGGCGCCGTAGAGCGCGGGGCGCATGAAATCGTTCATCGCGGCGTCCACGACGATGAAATGTTTGCCACGCGCGCCTTTTGTGTACAGCACGCGCATCAGCAGGACTCCGGCGGGGCCGACGATGTAGCGGCCGGGCTCGATGAGCAGATGGCAACCGGTGGGCGCGACGGCGCGGACCACGGCCTGCGCGTACTGCTCGGCAGAAAATGGGCGCTCGCCGGCGTAGCGGATGCCGAGGCCGCCGCCGGCGTCAAGATAGCGCAGCGCAATTCCCTCCGCGCGAAGCTGCTGCACCCACGCGGCCATGCGGCCGGCGGCGCGAAGATACGGCTGAACACTTAGAATTTGCGAACCGATGTGCGCGCTGATTCCCTGCCATTCGATCGCGCGCGAATCGCGATAGGCGCGATAGAGGCGCAGGGCCTCCGGCCAATCGACTCCAAATTTGTGGTGATGGCGGCCGGTGGAAATTTTCGGGTGCGCGCCGGCGGCAACGTCAGGAATCACGCGAATCGAAGCGGGCGCGCGGAGTTTCAGGCGCGAGGCTTCCGAGGCGAGGATTTCGAGTTCGCCGGCGGATTCGACGTTGAATAGCAAGATGCGCTCGCGGAGCGCTTCGCGAATTTCTTCGCGCGTTTTGCCCACGCCGGAGAACACGATGCGGCTGGCGGGAACACCGATGCGGCGCAGGCGATAAATTTCGCCGCCGCTCACCACATCGAAGCTGCTGCCCAGGCGTGCGAGCACGCGCAGAACGCCGAGATTGGAATTTGCCTTTACGGCGTAGCAAATGGAATGCGGCAGCTTGCCTGGAACGCGGGCCAGCGCTCGGCCCAAGGCTTCGTCCAGAGTCCGATAGGCGCGCTCGATTGCGGCGCGGCTGTAAACGTAGGTGGGCGTGCCGGCGCGCGCGGCGATGGCATCGAGAGCCACGCCTTCGCAGTAGAGCGCTTTGCGCCGGCGCGAGAAAAATGGGGTGTACGCGACTGGATCGGCGGCGCTGGCTGCGCGGGCGCGACGCGGGGCCGACGCGTTGGTTGCGTTGGGCGGCCTCATCGGACTCGGACAACCACGAGGGTGCGGTCGTCGCTGAGGGCGGCGCCGCTGGTGAAATCCTGAATCGCGGCGAGGATGATATCGGCCAGCTCGCCGGCGGGCGCGGTGCGATGCGACAGAATCAATTCCTGCAAACGATTCGAGCCGAAGAGATGACCATCGGGGCTGGCGGCTTCGGTGAGTCCATCGGAGTAGAACACCAGCGTGTCGCCGGGATCGAGCGTGGTGCTCCAATCGTCGTAGGTGACGTCCTCGAAGAGGCCCAGCGGAAATCCGGCCAGGCGCACCAGATCGCAGCGCTCGCCGCGGCACAGCAGCGGCTGCGTTTGGCCGGCGTTGGCGATGCGAATTTTGCGGCGCGCCTTCTGCCACGTGGCGTAGACCATGGTCATGAAGCGGCCTTCGATGCGGCGCTCGCAGATGAGCTGATTCATTTGGCGCAGCATTTCGGCGGGCTGCAGCTTCATCGGCGAAAGGCTGCGCAGGATACCAGTGGCGACGGCGCCATAAAGCGCCGCGGCGCTGCCCTTGCCGCTGACGTCACCGAGCACGATGCCCAATTGCTGCGAACCGTAGCGCACGAAATCGTAGAGGTCGCCGCAAACTTCCTGCGCGGAAAGAATGCGCGGAGCGATGTCCAGGCCGAAATCGTCCTTGGGCACGGGGCGCAGCAGCGCGCCCTGCATGCGCCGCGCGGCGACCAGTTCGCGCTCCATGCGCGTTTCATTGCGCGCCAATTCCTGGTAGAGGCGCGCGTTTTCCAGCGCCACGGCTAGATTCGCGGCGAGAATCGAAAGCGTCTGCACGTGATCCTCGGTGAAATAATTCACCTGCGGGCTTTCGAGATCGAGCACGCCAACGACGCGGCCTTGGCGAATCATCGGAATGGCCAGCTCAGAGCGCGTTTCGGGGTTCACCATCACGTAGCGCGCATCGGCCGTGACGTCAGGCACGCGCACGGGCTGCATCGTGGTGGCCGCGGCGCCGACGATGCCTTCAGTGGGGGCCACGCGCAATTTTCCCTGCGCGCTTTGGCCGTACTTCACCTCGAGGCGCTGGCGGAACATGCCGGTGGGTTCGTCGAACAACAAAATGCCCAAGATTTGGTAATCGATCACGCGCTTGGCGAGTTCGGCGGCGCGGCGGAGCAACTCCTCAAGGTCCAGGATCGAGCTTGCTTCGCGGCCGATTTCGTTGAGCACGCGCAGCGTATCGGCCTGGCTGTGGACGCGCTCAAATAAGCGCGCGTTTTCGATGGCCACCGCCAGCCGGCCTGCCAGAAACGCCAGAATGTTCTGCTGCTCGTTTGTGAAGTAGTCCGGCTGCGAGCTTTGGATATCGAGCACGCCGATCGAGCGGCCCTCAAACACCAGCGGCACGGCCATCTCCGAACGCACCGAATCGATGCGACCGATATAGCGCGGATCGCTGTGCACGTCGCCGACGCGAATCGGTTTGCGCGTCTCCGCCGCCGCGCCGGTGATTCCCTGGCCCAGCGGGATCAGCCACTTTTGCGCGTCTGCCAGGCTGTAGCCGATGGCGAAGCGGTGAACCAACTGGCCGGCACTTTCGTCCACCAGGAGCACGCTGAAGATCTCGTAATCAATGATCTTGTGCACCAGCTCGGCGGTCTTCGCGAGGACTTGGTCCAGATCGAGCGAGGAATTTATCTCTTCGCCGATTTGGGCCAGGATCGCGAGGATTTCGCCGGGCACTTCGCCCCTCAATTTTGTTTCGATCGGGTCCATTCTTCCTACGAGTATAACAGGAGGCGTTCGGCGACTTGGGAAAAAGCCCTAACACACGCTAGCGAGCTGTACGGTCCAAAATGGAAGGGGATGCGTCGCGAGGATTAGTATCTGGTTGCGGCAACGGGCTCAGGCGTGGGTTTCGCCGCGTGTTCCGCGGCAGAGGCGCCGCTCGCGCCGCCGTGGGCTTGCTCGAGGATCTTGACGCTGGCGCTTGCGCCGATGCGCGTGGCTCCGGCGTGCACCATTTTTTGCAGATCATCAAGGCTGCGCACTCCGCCGGCAGCCTTCACGCCCATTCCTTCGCCGACCACGGTGCGCATCAGCGCGACGTCCTCGGCCGTCGCTCCGGCGGGACCGAAGCCAGTGGACGTCTTGACGAAATCCGCGCCGGCACGCTTGGCGGCCAAGCAAGCGCGAACTTTTTCCTCGATTGTGAGCAGCGCGGTTTCCAGAATCACTTTGCAAATCGCGCCGCCGCGATGCGCCGCGGTGACGACGCCCTGAATATCGCGCTCAACCACGTCGTCCTGCCCGGATTTGAGCGCGCCAACGTTCTGCACCATGTCAATTTCTTGCGCACCGACCTTGATGGCTTCTTCGGTCTCATAAACTTTCACCTGCGGTAGCGTAGCGCCCAGCGGAAAGCCCACGACGGTGCAGACTTTGACTTCCGTGCCGCGCAGGAGTTCCGCCGCCAACGCGACGTACCAAGGGTTGATGCACACCGAAGCGAAGCCGAAGCGCGCGGCTTCGCGGCAGAGCTTGGTGATTTCATCGCGGGATGCTTCGGGCTTCAGCAGCGTGTGATCGATCAGCGCCGCGATGTCCGCTTCCACCTGCTGCACGGCTGGGCCAGCGGAAATTCGCGCCGCGCCGGCGTCCACCACCAGGCGCGTTTTGCGCGCGCACTTTTCGGCGCAATTGTGATCGCAGCCGGGACAGATGAGATCGTCGATCTCAAGCCCGGAGAGGCCCGGCTGTGACGAAGCGCCCAGATAGCGGAGGATTTCGTCGGTGACGGCGTGAACCAGACGTTCGAGTTCGTTAGATTCCACGGATGCGGTCCGTATGGCGCTGCTGCGCCGCGAGAAGCTCTCGATCAAACGGTCTTGGAGTGGCGCTGCTCGATACCGCGAATCTTGTCCACTCGCTTCTGATGGCGGCCGCCAGCGAACGGAGTCTCCAGCCAAACGGCCAGGATTTCGCGCGCCGTTTCGATCGAAATCAGCTTGGCGCCCAGCGAGAGCACGTTGGCATCGTTGTGCTCGCGGCTGTTATTGGCCGTAGCGCGATCATAACATAGCGCCGCGCGCGCCCCGGGCACCTTGTTCGCCGCCATGCAACTGCCGATTCCCGCGCTGTCGAGAACTACGCCGCGCCATGCGTCTCCGCGCGAGACGGCGCAGGCAACCGCTTCGGCGAAATCCGGATAATCGACCGCAGCCGGGCCATCCGTGCCCAAATCCAGCACCGCGTAGCCCCATTCGCGCAGATACGCTTTCAACTGCTCCTTCATCTCGAAGCCGCCGTGATCGGCGCCCAGCGCTACGCGACGCGCGGCTGGAGATGTGACCTTCTCTGAGGGATCGGCGCGCCGCAGCGTGATGCCGCGGCTGGCAGCCTCATCGCGAGCCAGCGGTGTTATCAGTGCGTCGGCGGCGATTACGAGTTCGCTGCCGTCGGCAATACCGGCCAGCTCTGCGGCGGTGATTACAGATCTCATGTGGATCCAGAGCCCGGCGTCAGGAGGGCGGCAGCGAGAGCACGCAAACGTCCTTGAGGTTGCGGTACCTTTCGGCGTAATCCAAGCCGTAGCCTACCACGAATTCATTGGGTATCTCGAAGCCCACGTACTGCGCCTTGACGTCCTTGATGCGGCGCGAGGGCTTATCGAGCAGCGTGGCGATGGCCAGGCTCTTCGGCTTGCGCTGCTGCAGTACGCGCAGCAAATAGCTCAGCGTCAGGCCGGTGTCCAGAATGTCCTCAACCACGATTACGTTACGGCCTTCAATGCTGGTGTCCAGGTCCTTGGTCAAGCGCACCTGGCCCGAGGTCTGGCGGCCTTCGCCATAGCTGGAGACGGCCATGAAATCCAGTGAAACCTCGACCCGTATTTGGCGAATCAGGTCGGCCAGGAAGATCGAAGCGCCTTTCAGGACGCCGATCAAATGAACGCGCTGCCCTTTGAAATCGCGGGAAATTTCCTTGCCCATCTCCCGGACGCGCCGCTGCACGGCGCTGCGGCGCAAAAGAACTCGCAGATGTTCCTTGCCATGCGGATTCATGGCCATCTCCCCGGATGCAGAAGTGGAAGCTCGCTACTCTAGCGCAGCGCTATCGCGAGCACAAGCGCGCTGCGGGTGCATCGGCGGACGTTGCGGACGGGTCCCGGGCTCCGAGAGGAATCGATGCGGTCAAAGACACAGATCGCGGACAAGAAGATCCAGGCGTGAAAATGGGGAAAAGCGCCACTTCCGACGGCAAAAACTCGAGATTTTCAAGGCGCAGACGCCTGGCATTCATCCCGCTGTAACGTTGAGCCGATAAAGTATGCCCTGAGTAGTGCGGCGGGGTGCCGCGTGGGGTGGCAAGCCCAGAAATGACAGTCTTGCTTGACTTGGTGCTCGATTTCCGCCTACATTATCTCCGCCACCGGGGTGGTGAATTGAAATTTCACGGGCGGTCGAATAGTTTCGAGGACGAAGTCTTTCAATTTTCCCCTACGCGTACGTCTGCGCGCACCGCCTGCTCGAATCCCGGAAGGATTCCAAGTTTCGGCTGTCAATCCTGATTGAAGGTTCACAGGAGGAGTGAGTATGGATCGCTCGCAAAACGTTTCGCTTTGGAAAAAATTGGCGGTTCTGAGCGCAGCTTTGGCGCTGGTTCTTGGCATCGCTGTCACGATGCGGGCCCAGTCCACCACCAACGGCGCCATCAACGGCGTCGTTTACGACCCGCAAGGCGCGGTCGTAGCAGGCGCCGCCGTGTCCGTATTGAACGAAGGGACAGGGCAAACGCTCGATGACAAAACGAGCGGCGTGGGCAGCTTCAGCTTTAACGTTTTGCAGCCCGGCATGTATACCGTCACGATCACCGCGGCAAATTTCGCCGTCTATGAGCAGACCGGCGTGACGGTTGAAGTGGGCCGCGCTTCGACAGTGGAAGTTCACCTGAAGGTCGCCAGCGGGGCGGAAACCGTGAAGGTCTCCGGTGAGCCGCCGCAGGTCAATACCACCGATCAATCTATCGCCAACAACGTCGGAGATACCGAAATTACTAACCTGCCGACGAACGGGCGCCGGTGGTCATCCTTTGCCCTGCTGCTGCCGGGCGTCACACCTGACCCGGATGGTTACCAGGACCTAGACTTCCGAGGCATCAACGGCTATTCGAACAACAACACGGTGGACGGCGGCGACAACAATCAGTTCTTCTTCGCCGAAGAGCGCGGGCGCACCCGAATCTCCTACACCTTGAGCCAGGATTCGGTCACGGATTTCCAGGTGAACACTTCGGATTATTCGCCGCAGTACGGGCGTTCTGCCGGCGGCGTGATCAATACCGTCACCAAGAGCGGCACCAACCAGCTTCACGGCGACTTGTTCTACTATTACAAGAACAACGCCATCGGCGCCCAGGATCCGTTCACAGTGGAAAACGAGAATGTGGGCGGGGTGATTGAGCCGATCTCTATCAAACCGCCGTTCCTGCGCCAGCAGTACGGAGGCTCGGTGGGTGGAGCGGCGATCAAGGACAAGCTGTTTTTCTTTTTCACGTATGACGCGCAGGCTCAGAACTTCCCGATCGTCGCGACGCCAAGCAGCCCGAACTTCTTCAACGCGATCACCGTCACGCCGCCGGTGAATTCATCCGGAACCGTCATTCCCTGCACGACTGCTTACACGACACCCACGGTTACGACCCCCGCGACGGAAACGCAGGGCGACGCTCTTTATTGCCGCGGCATCACGCAGGCCCAAGTGAATTCGGCCATGACTTTCCTGGCGAACCTCACCGGGCAGGTTCCGCGCCAAGGAAACCAGAACATCGAGTTTCCAAAACTCGACTGGCACATCAATCCCAGCAATATCCTGACGCTGAGCTACAACCGGATGCGCTGGTATTCGCCCGCGGGCATTCAGACGAACGCAGTCGCGAGCTACGGCATTGCGAGCATCGGCAACGACTATGTCCACGACGATATGTGGATCGCCCGGTTGAACTCCACGTTCGGTAGCAACATCACAAACGAGGCGCTGGTTCAGGTCAACAAGGATTTCGAATTCGAGTTTAACCAACCGACCGCTGGCGGAGAACCCACGACGGGACCGGGCGGCCTCCCACCGGAGATTTTGATCTCGCCGTCATCAAGCGCTGGTTCAACCAACTCCGGCTCTCTCGAACTCGGCACCCCAAGCTTCTTGAACCGGCCGCAGTATCCTCTCGAATACCGCGAGCAGGGCGTGGATACCTTCTCGATCGTCAAGGGCACTCACTTGATCCGGTTCGGCGCGGACATCAGCAACGTCACGGACACGGACCAGAACCTGGCGAGCGGCGAAGGCGTGTTCTCGTACTCAAGCAACACTTATGCGTTGGCGGACTTCATTACCGACTACACGAAGTGGCTGAATCCGACGGCGGGCATTACGGGTTGCACAACGGCCCCCGGAGTATCCATGCCGTGTTACCACTCGTTTGTTCAAGGATTTGGTCCGCTCGGATTCAAGTTCTCGGCGATTAACGCCGGGCTTTTCATTCAAGACACGTGGAAGGTCACTCCGCGCTTAACCGTCAATTATGGCGTGCGCTGGGACTACGAAGGGCTTCCGAAACCACAGCAACCCAACTTCAATTTGACGCAAACGACGTCCTTCCCAACCAACAAGACCAATTTTGGTCCTCGGGTCGGCGTAGCATGGGATATCTTCGGTGACGGCAAGACGTCGTTCCGCGCTGGATTCGGCTTGTACTACGGCATCTTCTCCGGCGGACAGATCTTCGACGCGCTGGCCGATACGGACGTGGCGACCTCCCAGATCACGAACACTTTCACCAACACCACCACACCCGCGGCGGGTGAGCCGACGTTCCCGAATACACTGACCACCTCGGTCCCCTCGACGGCCTCGATCTACTTCTTTAACCCGAAGGATCGTCTCCCGTTGATCTATGAGGGCGACGCTTCGTTGCAACGTGAACTCGGCGATCATTTTGTCCTCACGCTTTCCTACATGTTGAGCATGGGACGCGATCTCCCGACCGAGATCGACCAGAACCTGAACACGCCAAGCGTCAATGTGTCGTTCGCGGTTTCCGGCGGACCATATAGTGGTGCTACGTTCAACGAGCTTGTTAGCGCCGGGCCACGCCCCGACGCCGCGTTCGGCAGTTTCGTGAACGAATTTACCGATGTGATTCGTTCGAATTACAACGCGGGCGTCGTGGAAATCAGCCGCCACTTGTCGAAAGGTCTCGAACTCGAATCCAGCTACACGTGGTCGCACGCACTGGACAACGCGCAAGGCGATTCCGGGTTCCCGTCGGACGCGTTGCTAGATCAATTCAATCCAGGGACCGACTACGGCAATTCCGCCTTCGACATTCGGAATCACTTCGTGGCCAGTGCTGTATGGTCTCCGGAGCACTTTAGTTCGGGTTCATTCGCCCACAAGCTGCTCGATGGCTGGACGGTGGCCCCAATCGTCACGATCTCCGATAACTACGACTACACGGCTGGCATCACTGGGTCGCTTAGCACGCTGCCAGGTGGGCTCAAGACCGGCGCCAGCGCGACGACGATCACCGGACAAAGCGGATCGGATCGCTTTCCGCTTTTGCCTCGGGGATACTATCACCTGCCCTGGGTCCAGAACGTGAACCTGCATATCGGGCGCCAGTTCCGCTTGGGCGAGCGATTCACTCTCGAAGGGGACGCGGAATGCTTTAACCTCTTCAACAAGATGATCCCGATCAGCGACAGCACAAACACCAATTACCAGCTTGGCAGTTTTTCGGCCACAGCGCCGAATTACACACTCACACAGACCAACCTCGCGACTTTCGGGACCGTCAACGCCGTGTCGGACACAGTCTACGACGTTCGGCAATTCCAGTTCGTCGGGCGCCTTATTTTCTAAAGCGCTCGCCAATCAGATCATCAAAGGGAGGGCCCTCAGGCCCTCCCTTTTTTTTCGCGACTTCATGATCGCTAGGAGCCGCTCACTCGAAACCGATATAATTGAGTCGGACTCGTTGCGCCGGACCCTCCCCTTGCGGCCCCAGGAGCACCCATGCTTGAGTTCAACGCCGTCTTGTCTACAGCCGTCGAAAGCGCCGATCAGCCACAAAAAATGAAAAGCGCGGATGCCGCCGCGGCGCCAAACGGCCCGCTGCCGGCCGAACTACTAAATAAAATGCAGCGCTATTGGTGCGCGGCAAATTATCTGTGCGTCGGGCAAATCTATCTGCAAGAAAATCCGCTGCTCCGCGAGCCGCTCACGAAAGAGCACATCAAGCCGCGCTTGCTTGGGCACTGGGGCACATCCGCCGGTCAAAATTTCATTTACGTACATTTGAACCGGCTGATTCGCGAAACCGGCGCCAATATTATTTACATCTCCGGCCCCGGACACGGAGGGCCAACGCTGAACGCCTGCGCGTATCTCGAAGGAACCTACACCGACGTGCATCCCGAAATTTCCCAGGATGCACACGGCATGCGCCTTCTCTTTCGCTCTTTCTCAACGCCGGGCGGCATACCCAGCCACTGCGGGCCGCACACTCCGAACTCGATGCACGAGGGCGGCGAGTTGGGATATTCGCTGGTACACGCGTTCGGCGCGGCATTCGACAATCCTGACCTGATTGTTGCTTGCATCGTCGGCGATGGCGAAGCCGAAACCTGCCCGCTCGAAGGTAGTTGGAAAGGCGTGAAGTTCCTGAATCCAGCGCGAGACGGCGCGGTGCTGCCGATTCTGCACCTGAACGGTTACAAGATCTCCGGCCCCACGGTGCAAGCGCGCACCAGCGATGAAGAGTTGACGCGCTTCTACATTGGACAAGGTTACACGCCGCATTTCGTCGAAGGCGACGATCCCGCGATGGTGCACCAACTTTTGGCGGCCGCACTCGATCACTGCTACGCGCGCATCCGAGAAATTCAGAACGACGCCCGATCGCGCAATGCCAGCGCGCCGCAAAACCCGCCGCAACCCATATCGCCGCGCGAATCGTGGCCGATGATCGTCCTGCGCACTCCGAAGGGCTGGACATGCCCGAAGGAAGTGGACGGAATTCCCATCGAGGGCACATTCCGCGCGCACCAGGTTCCGCTTTCCACTGTGTGCGAAAATCCGGATCACTTGAAGTTGCTGGAAGCCTGGATGCGCAAGTACAAGCCTGAGGAACTGTTCGACGAGCAAGGGCGCCTGATCCCCGAACTTGCGGCCCTGGCTCCCGATGGCCCTCGCCGCATGGGCGCGAGCCCTCACGTGAACGGCGGCCGATTGCTGAAGGCGCTCGATCTTCCCGACTTCGCCGGATACGCGTTGTCCATACCGGGCCCCGGTGAGGTGGTGGCCGAAGCGCCGCGCAAGTTAGGGGAATATTTGCGCGATGTCATCAAGCTGAACCCGGCGAATTTTCGGCTGTTCTGCCCGGACGAAACGGACTCGAATCGTTTGAACGCCGTGTTCGACGTGACGAATCGCTGCACGATGGAGCCGATCGTTTCCATCGACGAACATTTGGCGCCGGACGGCCGCGTAATGGAAGTGCTCAGCGAACATCTCTGCGAAGGCTGGCTGGAGGGCTATCTGCTCACCGGCAGGCACGGCGTGTGGTCGTCGTACGAAGCGTTCGCGCAGGTGGTCGATTCCATGATCACGCAGCACGCCAAGTGGATGGAGGAGTGCCTGGAATATCCTTGGCGCAGGCCGCTCGCCTCATTGAACGTGCTGCTCACCAGCCACGCTTGGAGGAACGATCACAATGGATTTAGCCATCAGGCGCCGGGATTTGTTGACAACGCGCTGCAGCGCCGCAGCGAAGTGGTCCGCGTCTATTACCCGCCGGATTCAAACTGCTTGCTGAACGTTTTCGATCATTGTTTGCGCAGCCGAAATTACGTGAACGTGGTGACCTGCGGCAAGCAGCCGCAATTGCAATGGCTCACGTTCGATGAAGCGCTCGCACATTGTTCGCAGGGCGCGTCAATCTGGAAATTCGCGACGAATGACGGCGGCGCGGAGCCGGATATCGTGCTCGCGTGCGCCGGCGACGTTCCCACGATCGAGGCCTGCGCCACTTCATGGCTGCTGCAGAAGCACGTGCCAGGCATCAAGGTGCGCGTCGTGAATGTCGTCGACCTGAACGCGTTGATGAGCCCCGACGATCATCCGCACGGCATGGATAACATTTCATTCAACGCGCTGTTTACGCGCGACGTCGATGTGGTATTTGCATTCCACGGCTATCGCTGGCTGATTCACAGCATGGTCCATGGCCGCCCTAACGAGGTGCGATTTCACGTGCGGGGATTCAATGATTTCGGCACGACCACCACGCCGTTCGACATGGTTGTGCTCAACAAAATGAGCCGCTACCACCTTGCCATCGACGCGCTGAAGCACGTGCCGCGATTGCGCTCGCAAGCTTCGGATGCGATCGACATGTTCAACCGGAAACTGTACGAGCATCACGCCTACATCCGCGAACATTTCGAGGATATGCCCGAAATTCGCAATTGGAGTTGGACCAAGAACTTCAGCGAGCCCGCCGCTCCGCCGCCGTTGGCGAAGGGACATCCTCGCGCCGCGATGTTTACAAATTCTTAGAGCCGCGCCACCCGCGATTTTCGGCGGGGCTCAGCGATCCTCAGCGGGTTTCAGTGACGCTCGGAGGGTTTCAGCGAATCTCTGCGGGTCTGAGCGCCTCTGCCTGCCTGGCGGCAGGCAAGGGCAGGCAGGCGTTATCTTTTTCTTCGCACTGACGCCCAAGCCGTGACGCGCGCAGCTATTGGCAGCTCGCGTTCTCGGAAAACACTCCGCTGGCAAACATCGAGTTCAGAAAGTTGCCGCAGGTGGAAATTTTCGTAAGCGCCGAATCGTTCTGCAGCCGGTTCGGATCGATTGTCCGCGCGCCGTTGAAATTCTGGCGATCCGCGGCCACTCCATTGGCCCACTGTGCCAGGTTGCCGAACTCGCTGCTGAGCAGCCGAAAGGCATCGCGGTCTGCGTTGGTGGTCGCCGCCACGCTGGCTTGCGACAGGCTTGCCTGAACGCGGTCGTGATTCGTTTGCGCCCACTGCGCGTCAACGGCCAGCCCGTATGTGACCATCGTTTCCAGCGTCCCCTGCCATTCCTTCATTTCCGCCAGCGCCGTGATACCTGCGCTCGCAAAGCCTCGTGAAAGCTCCTGCGTGGGTTGTGCGGACGCAGCACTGGAGGCCGTGGCCGGGGGCGCGGTCGCCGCCGAAGTCGGGATCGTCAGCACGATTCGAGTCGGCTCGACGCTGATGGCTCCGCTCGTGATCCTCGCTACGGTATCGACATCCACGTAGTAGTGGCCATCGACCTGTAGAACTGTCGCGCCCGTAGTTGCTCCATTCACCACCAACTGTTTGGTGGGCGTGGTCTGCGCCAGCAGGATTCCCGCCGCCGATATGGCCGCTCCGAGCAAAATCAGGTTCCGAACTTTGCCGCGCCTATTCATGTCGCACCTTCCCCAGACCGCCATCATGACATTAGATGCCGTTGCCGCGCCCTTCGTTTTGACGGCCCGTTGCGCAATGACTTACAATAGTGTGTCTTGCAATGATGTCGGACCGTGGCGTTGGCGCGTGGGGGCGCCGCTACACGGGTCGCGCAGTTCGGGAAGTGAATCCTGGCTTCGGCTTCTGCCGCTCCGATGAGTGAATTGAGGATGCAGCCGCGTTTGGCGGCTTTGCGGGCCGCTTTCCCGGCGCTTCTGCGCGTGTTCTCCGGAGCTTCCCTGCCGCATGGCCTTGCAGTAAGTCAGCATCGCACGGCTAACCGGGGCTCTCGCAATCGCGATCGCTTCAGCCGCAGCCTGCGGGCGCCAATGATGGAGGCCTCTAAGTAAATGGCGACAGCCGTCGAAGTGCCCAAGCTGGGCAACACTGTCGAGGAGTGCCTGATCGCGAAGTGGCGCAAGCACAAGGGCGATCGTGTCAGCGCGGGCGAAGTGGTGGCGGAAATCGAAACGGATAAGGCCACATTCGAGGTCACCGCGCCCGTGGACGGCACGCTGCTGGAAACATTCTTCGAGGAAGGCACGCTCGTCCCGGTCTTCACGAATCTGTTTGTGATCGGCGAAGCGGGCGAGAACGTGGATGCCTTTCGACCAAAGGCCGCTGCTCCGGCGGCGCAGCCGGCCGCAACGAAGACCGCCAGTGCACCAGGCGCCGCCGAGCCCGCACGCGCCAGCGCAGCCGCCCCAGCCGCTGCGGCGAGGGCCTCTACAGCCTTCAGCCCCAGGGCGCAGCGTTTCGCCGAAGAGCACAATTTCCATCCTGCCGCGGTCAGCGGCTCGGGCCCCGGCGGTCGCGTTCTCGAAGACGATCTGCGCAAGCTGTATCACTCCCAGCGCCCATCCTCGACGGCGCAGCGGCACATTGAGGCCGGCGAGGAGGTCCGCGACGACGGCTCCGGCGTGGCTGGCATGATCCTTTCGAGCGACCTTGGCCCCGCGGCCGCGCGCATCTCCGGAATTCGCGAAAAAATTGCGCGACGCATGCGCGAATCGCTCGCCGCCACGGCGCAATACACGTTGAATTCATCCGCCGATGCCAGCGGCTTGCTGCGCGTGCGCGCAAAAGTAAAGGCCGCAAAGGGCGGGCCCGATATCAATATCAATGATCTGGTGACGTTCTGCACCGTCAAGGCGCTCCTGGATGTCCCCGATCTGAACGCCGAATTTTTCGACGGCAAAATCCGCAGGCACGCGGAGATTCACATCGGATTTGCGTGCGACACGCCGCGCGGCCTGGTGGTTCCCGTCGTGCGCAACGCGCATCTGCTTTCCGCCGCAGAACTCTCCGTGAAAATCAAGGAGCTGGCCGAGCGCGCCATATCCGGCTCGATCGCGGTGGACGATCTTTCCGGCGCGACGTTCACCGTCAGCAATCTGGGCAATTTCGGAGTCGAATCTTTCACGCCGCTGATCAATCCGCCGCAGGTTGCGATTCTCGGCGTGGATGCCATCCAACTGAAGCCCATTCGCCGCGACGGCAAAATCGAGTTCATCGATTCGATCGGATTGTCGCTGACGCTGGATCACCAGGTGATTGACGGCGCACCCGGCGCGAAGTTCCTGAAAGTCGTCCGCGAGAAAATTGAGAAGGTGGAATCGATATGTACGATCTAATTGTGATTGGCGCGGGGCCCGGTGGATATGAAGCCGCCGCTCATGCCGCGCGGATGGGCAAGAAGGTCCTGCTCATCGAAAAAGAAAAAGTGGGCGGCACTTGCTTGAACGTCGGCTGCATTCCTTCCAAAACGTTTCTCCGATCTTCGGAACTTTTTCATGAGTGCGGGGAAGCCGCGAAGTTCGGCGTGCGTCTGGGCGGATCGGTCGAATTCGACATGCCCGCCGTGGTAGAGCGCAAGAATCGCGTGGTGGGCACGCTGGTCAAAGGCGTCGAAACCATGCTCAAACGCGCGGGCGTGGAAAGCGTCACGGGCCAAGCGCGAATTGTGGCGCGCAACGCCGTGCAAGTGGGCGATCAGCGCTACGAAACCGCCAACATTTTGCTGGCCACCGGCTCTCGCCCCGCGGTGCCGCCCATCCCTGGAATCGCTTCCAAGAGCGTGCTCGACTCCAACTCGGTATTCGCCCTCGATCGCGTTCCCAAAACCGTCGCGATCATCGGCGGCGGCTACATCGGCTTGGAGTTTGCGTGCTTCTTCAGCGAAGCCGGCGCCAAAGTGAATGTTTACGAAATGCTGCCGCAGATCGCCACGGGCGCCGATCTTGAAATCTCCACCCGCATGCTGCAAATCCTGAAGCGCCAAGGAATCGAATTCCATCTCTCCACGCGGGTGCTGGGGATCGAAGGCAATACGATTCGCTACTCCGCCGACGGATCCGAAGCCAGCGCAACTGCCGATTGCATTTTGAACGCCACCGGCCGCGCGCCCGTGGTCGAAGGCCTGGGCCTGGAAGAATTGGGCGTCGATTTCGGTCCGCGCGGCGTGAAAACTTCCGGGCGCGGCAAAACCAATGTGCCCGGCATTTGGGCCTGCGGTGACGTCACCGGCCGGCGCATGCTGGCGCACGCCGCCACGCGCGAAGGAATCGTCGCCGTGAACAACATGTTCGGCAAGAAAGATCGCATCCGCTATGCCGCGATTCCCGCGGTGATTTACACGCATCCCGAGGTCGCATCTGTGGGCCGCACTGAAGAAGAACTCAAGGCCCAGGGCGTGGAGTACCGCAAGTCCGTTGTCCCGATGGCCGTCGCCGGACGGTTCCTGGTCGAGCACGAAGTGCACGCCATCGGCGACGCCTCAAGCGAATTTATCGTCGCCGCCGCCATCATGATTGAAACGGAGATGGGCGTCTCCGAAGCCGGCGAATTCGTCTTTCCTCACCCCACCGTCTCCGAGGCGTTGCGTGAGGCGATTTTGGGAGTCCACTAGGAGAGAGACGGTATGACCAAGTCGATCATCATCGAACCCGAGAAGGCTTTTGCCAAAGATACGATTCATCTGCGCGATATCCCCGTCAACGCGTATCAGAAATCGCCCGAGCAAGAACTCGCCAGCTACACTCCCACGGAGTTCCTGGCGATCTGGGAGGACATGTGCGCGATTCGGCAGTTTGAGACGATTCTGAACGAGATCAAGATCAAGGGAGTGTTTCAGGGAATCACTTACAATCACGCGGGTCCCGCTCATCTTTCCATCGGCCAAGAAGCCGCCGCGGTTGGCATGGCATTCTCGCTCACTCCCGACGATCACATTTATGGCTCGCACCGCAGTCACGGCGAAATTCTCGCCAAAGGTTTTTCCGCGATCCGAAAGTTGAGCGAAGCGCAGTTGCTGGAAATCATGAAGTCCTATCGCGACGGCGCGATTCTGGGCCCCGTCGAGAAGAGCTTCAAAGGCAGCGTGAAAGATTTGGCGCTGCGCTTTTTTGTGTACGGCGCATACAGCGAAATCTTCGCGCGCGAGACAGGTTTCAATCGCGGCCTGGGCGGCTCAATGCACGCCTTCTTCACGCCCTTCGGCATTTATCCGAATAACGCCATCGTCGGCGGCTCCGGCTCCATCGCCCCAGGCGCCGCGCTATTCAAGCGCGTGAATCGCAAGCCAGGAATCGTGGTCTGCAACATCGGGGACGCTTCGTTCGGCTGCGGCCCGGTCTGGGAAGGCATCACGTTTTCCGCGATGGATCAGTACCGCAAACTGTGGAATCAGTCGGAGGGCGGCGGACTGCCCATCATTTTCAATTGCATGAACAATTTCTACGGCATGGGCGGGCAGACGCTCGGCGAGACCATGGGCGTGCAATTCATCGCGCGCATCGGCGCCGGGGTAAATCCGGAGCAGATGCACGCTGAGCGCGTGAACGGCTACGATCCGCTGCCGGTGATAGACGCTTTCCGCCGCAAGCGCCAAGTGATCGAGGAAGGCCGCGGCCCCGTTCTGCTGGACACAGTGACGTATCGCATCAGCGGCCATTCTCCTTCGGACGCTTCCAGCTATCGCTCCAAGGAAGAAATCGATCGCTGGCTGGCGGCCGATTCCATCCGCGCTTTCCATCAGAAGATGCTGGACATCGGCGCGCTCACCGAGAAAGCGTTGGACACAACTCGGCAAAGCATCGAGGCCGCGATATTCGAGATGTTCAAATTGGCCGTCGATCTCGAAGCCAGTCCGCGCGTCGGCCCCGATTCCGATCTAGTCGGCTCAGTAATGTTCAGCAACAAACACGTGGAGAAATTCGGCGACGCTAAACCTGAGTTCCTGCAAGATCTCGCGGAGAATCCGCGCGTGCAGCAGATCAAAGGCAAAGTCCGCACTGCCATGGAAAACGGCAAGCCCGTGCCGAAGATGAAGCAGTACAACATTCGCGACGGCATCTTCGAAGCCATGCTCTATCGCTTCGCCATCGATCCTACGATGATCGCGTTCGGCGAAGAGAATCGCGATTGGGGCGGAGCCTTCGCCGTCTATCGCGGGCTCACCGAGGCGCTACCGTACCATCGCTTGTTCAATTCGCCGATTTCCGAAGCCGCGATTACCGGCACCGCCGTGGGTTACGGAATGGAAGGCGGGCGAGTGGTGGCCGAATTGATGTACGCCGATTTCATGGGCCGCGCCGGGGACGAGCTGTTCAATCAGCTCTCAAAATGGCAGTCCATGTCCGCCGGCCAATTGGTGATGCCGGTGGTGCTGCGCATTTCGATTGGCGCGAAATACGGCGCGCAGCATTCGCAGGATTGGACCGCGCTGGTGCAGCACATTCCCGGCCTGAAAGTCGTCTACCCCGTCACGCCGTACGATGCCAAGGGCATGATGAATGCCGCGCTGGCGGGCACCGATCCCGTGGTGTTTTTTGAGAGCCAGAAAATTTATGACTACGGCGAAATGTTCGCGGAAAAAGGGGTCCCAGAGGGCTACTACGAAATCGATCTCGCCGAGCCTTCTGTGAAGCGCGCGGGCAAGGATTTGACGATTATCACTTTCGGCCCAGCGCTCTACACCGCAATCGCTGCCGCCGATGAACTCGCCAAGAATTTCGGAATCTCGGCGGAAGTGATCGATCTGCGCACCGCCAATCCACTGAACTACGATCCGCTGGCGGCGTCCGTGCGCAAAACGGGCAAGCTGCTCCTGGTCTGCGACGCTGTCGAGCGCGGCTGCGTGATGCAGACAGTCGCAACGACACTGACGCAAATCTGCTTTGACGATCTGGACGGCCCGCCTGTGGTGATCGGCTCGCGCAACTGGATCACGCCGGCAGCCGAACTCGAGGCGCTCTTCTTCCCGCAAACCAGCTGGCTGCTGGACGCAATTCACGAGCGAATCTTGCCGCTGAAGGATTATCGGCCGCAGACCAATCAAACTACAGGTGAGCTGCTGAGGCGCACGCGCCTCGGCGTGTAGAAGAAGTGAGAAGCAAAAAGTGAGCGGGGCAGACCGTCGATCGCGACGGTCTGCCCCACTCGATCGCTCTAGTCGTAATACTCCAACCCCAGGTGCGTGATCAGTTCTTCGCCCTTCAGATAGCGCAGCGTGTTCTTCAGCTTCATCACCTGAATGAACACGTCGTGCTCCGGATAAAGCCCCGCCGCCACTTGCGGTCCTTTGAAGTAGAGCGAGAGCCACTCCTGAATTCCCTTCTTCGCCATCTCCGGACACCGCTGCGCCAGATCCATGAAGATCACCAGGTCCAGGGCCATCGGCGCGGCGAGGATCGAATCGCGGCATTGGAAGTTGACCTTGATCTGCATCGGGTAGCCGAGGAAACCGAAGATGTCCAGGTTGTCCCAGCTTTCCTTGGCGTCACCACGCGGCGGATAGTATTCGATTCTCACCTTGTGGTAGTAGCCCTTGTAAAGTTCGGGATACAGATCGGGCTGAAGGCAATATTCCAGCACCGATGACTTGGTCTCTTCCTTGCTCTTGAAGTTGTCGGGATCGTCCAGGACTTCGCCGTCGCGATTGCCCAAAATGTTGGTGGAAAACCAACCCTTCAGGCCCAAAAGCTTCAGCTTCAATCCCGGCGCCAGCAACGTCTTCATGTAGGTCTGGCCGGACTTGAAATCCTTGCCGGCAATCGGAATGTGGTGCTGGATCGCGTAATTGGTCAGCGCCGGGATGTCGATCGTCAGGTGCGGCGCGCCGTTGATGTACGGCACTCCCGATTTCAGCGTCGCGTATGCGTAGATCATGCTCGGCGAAATATCGGGATTATTCTCGCGCAGCCCCTTCTCGAACGATTCGATCGTCGCATGAACCGGCTTGGGCTCCGAAAACATCTCGGTTGAACCGGCCCAAATTACCACCAAGCGGCTCGCGCCAGACTTCGCCTTGAACTGCTTGATGTCCTCCATGATCTGCTCGGCTAATTCCATCTTGGTCTTGGCCGTCTTCAAGTTGTTGGGGTGAAGATTCTTCACCCAGGTCTGCTCGAACGCCGCGGTCATGGGCTTAATGCCGACAAGAAAATCCTTGAGTTGCTCCACGAGCTGCTTATCGAGCACGCCCGCTTTCAA
>JBEKDK010000074.1:0-16141 GCA_050014395.1 Candidatus Acidiferrales bacterium
AAACATACGCGCCGGAATCGCCGTACGGCGCGTTCAAATAGAATAAGTTAGCGTCCGGCAGCGCGCCAAGCGCGCGGCACAGGCGATCGGTGCCGTGCTTGGCGCAAAGCAATTGCCCCGGCGCTTCCGCGATCTTCTCCGAACGATCCAGGCTTTCGATTTCCTTGCGCGGAAACCACAGCCACGTCGCGCGCCGCTCGCAAACCTCGCAATCGCCCGCAAGTTTCTTCAGCCGCGCCGCGATCGCTTCGGCCACGTGCGTTTCAAGCCCGGCCGCGGCGAAATCCTCCGGCGCGAGAAAAAAATACTGCGAGACCTTGGCTGCATCCGGCTCAAACGCCGCGACGCGCCCTTTATATTCCTCCAGCTCCGGCCCGA
This sequence comes from Candidatus Acidiferrales bacterium, assembly GCA_050014395.1. Classification (GTDB taxonomy): domain Bacteria; phylum Acidobacteriota; class Terriglobia; order Acidiferrales; family UBA7541; genus DASPOJ01. The sequence goes on from JBEKDK010000074.1 coordinate 379, forward strand.
ACAAGCCAAACAAGCACGCGCGGCACAGCGAGACTTCCGGCCGCCGCGCGCCCGAGCGCCGCTCCGCCTTCTTCCCCCGCAGATACAGCGTATCGGGAGCGAAGCTGGCCATCCAATCCTGTGGGTGTTCCAGATGCACGCACTCCGGAGGAATGTGCGCCAGGCGCGCAAGCAAGCCGCGCGTGCGAGGACGGAATTCGATGCCGGGATAGGCTTCTTCGAGACGGATGCGCGCCACCGATTTACCGTCCGCCGCGGCGGACTCCACTCGCTTGCTCGAGGAAAATTTCCTTCAACTTCCGCCGCGATTTTTGCATCGCAAAGCGGACAGTGCATCGTAGCAGATTGCGGGCGACGCCGCGGGAAATCCGCTATCATAGGCCTCCCGGCCGGATCGCAGCGTTCGTCGCCGCGCCTCCAGCCCCACACGTCACCCACGTTCAGGAGGACTCGCTATGGCATTGGCCGTCGGACAACCCGCACCGGAATTCGCACTCAAGGATCAATCTCAGAAAGAAGTGAAGCTCTCCGATTTCAGCGGCAAAAATGTCGTGATTATTTTCTACCCGCTCGACTGGAGCCCCGTCTGCACCAACGAGCACGCCTGCTTCGTGAACGAGCTCAAGCAGTTTGAAAAGCTTGACGCGCAAGTGCTGGGCCTCAGCGTTGACAGCGCCTGGTCGCACAAAGCCTTTGCCGAAAAAATGGGAATCACCTATCCCCTGCTGGCCGATTTCAATCCGCGCGGCGCCGTGGCCGATAAATTCGGCGTGTACCTGGCAGAAAAAGGCATCACCGGCCGCGCCATCGCCATCATCAATAAGTCCGGAAAAGTTGCGTGGTTCAAGCAGTACGATATTCCGACAGTGCCCGACCTGAAAGAAGTGGCCGTGGCTCTGGCGAACGCGAATTAAGCTCGGAGGAATACACGAAATGTCCAATCCCCCCGGTTCACAGCCGCAGGTGCAGATTAAAGCCGATGAAAAAGATTTGGTCGGCCAGTACAGCAATCTGGCGATGCTCTACCACAACGGCGAAGAATTCGCGTTGCACTTCATCTACATTTTTCCCAATGCCCCGCAAGGCAAGCTCGTGGCGGGGATACTGCTGAGCCCCGGCCACGCCAAGCGCCTGTGGCGCGCCCTGGGAGACAACCTCACCAAGTACGAAGCGCAATACGGCCCCATCCGCGAGACTCCGGAAGGACCGCCACCCAAGCTCGGCTTCGTGCAGTAGGGCTCGCGGGACCACCTGTCCCACAGTACAGTTTTGGCGCGGCAACGCCTGTCCAGCGGGGCAGGCGCGGCGGCAGCGGCGGCGTGCTAGGCTAAATTCGATGCAAACCGCCTGCTCACATTGCGGAACTCTGCACCGGCTGAACGACGCGCAGATTGGCACGCTGCGGCGCGTCCAGTTCAAGTGCACGCGCTGTGGCAAGCCCACGCTGGTCGAACTGGAGCATCGTATCGAGAGTACGCAAGTCGTCTCGCCGCTGCCGGCGTTCGCGCGCGGAGCGGGCGCTCCGCGGCGGATCAGCGCCTACGAAGAAGCCGATAGCGATGTGCGCCTGCCGCAGGGCAAATCGATCGCGCTCACGGTGATCGGCGGACCTTCGCGCGGCAGCGTCTTCCCACTCGAAAAACCAAGAATCATCCTGGGCCGCGCTGGCACGGATGTGCCTCTCGACGATACCGGCGTTTCGCGCCGCCACTGCATGATCGAAGTGCGCGGCGACGTGGTGCGGCTGTGCGATCTGGATTCGACCAACGGCACGTATTTCGGCGAAGAGCGAATCCGCGCGGCACAACTTCGCAACATGTCCGAATTCCGCATCGGCTCGAGCGTATTGCTCGTGACGATCCGCTCGCGCATTGAAAACGTCATCTGATCGCCGCACGGAATCCGCGCGCCCCGCGAGCATCTAGTCAAACCCACATCCGCCCGCCGATACGTGCTACTGTAGCGCCGGTTGCTATGCCGGCCCTTTCCGCCATCCTGATCGCGCACAACGAAGAATCCGATCTGCCCCAAGCGCTGGAATCGCTTGAAGGCGTGGCGGACGAAATCGTATTGGTGGATGGCGGCAGCACCGATCGCACCGCGGAGATCGCGCGGGCCGCGGGCGCGCGGGTTTTCGAGCGCGCGTTTACAAATTTCGCCGACCAAAAAAATTTCGCGGCTGCGCAAGCTGCCCACGACTGGGTGTTGTCGCTCGATTGCGACGAAGCGCTGTCGCCGGAGCTGCGCCGCTCGCTGCTCGCCTGGAAATTTGAAGAGCCCGCGCTGCACGGCTATGAAATCGTGCGCCTGACGAATTATCTGGGCGGATGGGTGCGCCATTCGGGCTGGTATCCCGATTGGATCGTGCGCGTCTATCACCGCGGTCACGGCCAATTTGCCGGCACGATCCACGAAAGCGTGCGCCTCGATGGACCCGCCGGCCGCCTGGAAGGCCGCGTGAATCATTACAACGTGCGCACCTACGCAGAGCATCTGGCCAAGATCGACGCGTTCACCACGATCGCGGCTCGCGACATGTATGATCGCGGGCAGAATCATTGGCGCGCGGGAATGTTGATCGCCGCGCCATACACATTCTTTCAGCGCCTTGTGCTGCAAGCCGGATTTCTAGATGGACGGCGCGGCCGGTTGATTGCCTGGACTTCCGCGCGTTATGTCTGGCTGAAATATTCCAAGCTGGGAGCGTTGGTGCGCGCGAGCGGCCACGCGGCAAGCGAGGCCCGGCCGCAGCCGAAAGTTGACTGAAGCCCGCGCGAGCGCCGCGGAAAGCGCGTCAAGGCCGGCCCCTCAAACCACGATGTGCGTGTCGGTTCGCTCGATCCCTTCGATCGGCTGGATGCGTTCCATCACCAGATCGTCCAATTCCTGCTGCGTTTCCACTTCGGCGTAAGCGATCACGTCCGGCACGCCCCAGCACGGCAGAGCCGAGCGCACTCCCGGTAATTGCGTCAGTTCGTGCGCGATGGCTTTGGACCGGCCGGCGCGCGTGTGGATAAGTATGTAGGCGCGGATCGTGGAATTGCGAGATGGCATGTGCCGCCCCTCCCCCCGGTTCTTCCCACCCTGCGATCCATCCATGGTAACCGGAAACGGCTCCGCACAACGCCAAAAAACCGAAACGCCGGCCCTCCCGGGTTATCGGGAGCGCCGGCGTCTCAGCAAACTGTTGCGCCAGTTTTTTTTGCCTTCGCGAGTTCCTCCTATCCGTGCGGAGATTTTCCAGTTGCGGACGGGCCGCCGACGACCCAGCGCCCCGCTTGCTCCAGGAATTCCAGTCCTACGGCGAAGCCTTGCCCCGAAAGGGGCTGGCAATACGCCACACGCGCCCGGGCGCGAAACGTTCCCGGGAGCGATACGAATTCAAGACAATCGTTGGCGCGCCAGCGGCGCGTGCTCACCACACGCACGCCGCGCGAACTGACGTTCTCCGTGAATGCCGTTTCCGTGCCCGGCAATTCGACGCCGCCGCAGAGATGAACTGCGAATGTCATCGGAGTCCTTTTTTCCCAACGCCCGACTTCAAACGGCCTGACCAAGATGGCCTCGCTTCCAATCGAAAAGTGTTTAGAGACAGGCCGCGATGCTGGCGAGCTTGCCGATGGTTCCATCGCCTTGGCCCTTCATGCGATACAACGCGTTGTCGGCCACGCTGAACAATTGCTCGATCGTTTCGCCGTCGTGCGGAAAAACGGCCGCGCCGACGCTGACGGTGACGCGGGGCAGTTGCCCATCGTGCGCCAGTCGATTGCAGATGCGCCGCCCGACGGCAGCGGCGGCTTTCAGATCCGCCTCCGGCAGCACCACAGCGAATTCATCGCCGCCGTAACGGGCCGCGGTATCGATCGCGCGGCAACTGGTGCGCATCGTGGCGCCCAGCCGGCGCAGCGCTGTGCTGCCAACCAAATGGCCGTAGCGATCGTTGATGCCCTTGAGCGCGTCAAGATCGAGCAGCAGCAAAGAAAATTGGCGGCCTGTACGGTGCGAACGCTGGATTTCGATCTCCAACGTTTGCACCAGCGTCCGGTAATTGCCTAGACCTGTGAGCGAATCGGTGATCGCAAGGTGTCGCACTTGATCGAACAAGCGCGCGTTGTCGATCAGCGCGCCGCACAGCACCACGGCGTAGCTCGTCACCTTCAGCACTTGCGCCAGCGTGAATGGAGCGTCCAGCAATCGCTCGGATTGGCTGGCAGCCACGTGGCAGGCCACGTTCAAGCACACGGCAACGCACAACGCGAAATCGAAGGCCGTCCGGTTCTGCGCAAGCCGGCGCCAGCAAAGCACCGCGGCCGCCAAATAAAGCAGCGCGGGGAACAAATCCCAGGGTCGCGCGATTCGCGCCAGCGGGTGAATCGAAGGCTCCACTGGATAGCTCAAGAATCCGGCGCTCGTCAGATACGCCACCACTCCCACCACCACCAGCGCGACGAACATTTCCCGCGCGGGATCGCGCGAACTCGGCAGCCGGCGTTCCACCGTCAGCGCCGCAAGGATCAGCACCGCCAGCAGCGTCCGGCTCACCATCCACGCCAGCGGAATGTGCAGTTGCGCGGGAAATCCCGCCGACAGCATGTTGTAATAACCGAAGACGGTGATCGTCTCGATCAAGCCCGCCAGCACAAACCCGAAAGCCAGAATCAGTGCGAGGCGATCGTGCGTCCCGCGAAAACGCACCAGCGCGTTGGCGGCAAACGTGAACCCCAGGAGGCTGCCGACAATCTGCAGGTAGGAAAATAGAATGGGATCGGCGGAGAATGGCCGGTGCCGCAGCCACGTCACGAGCGCAATAAACGCGATCGCGCCCACCACCGCCAGCGGCCAGCGCAGCGCGCGAAACACTCGACGAATTGAAGCCAGCTCGTACACCGGGCCCCCCCGAGAATCCAAATCGGTCCACAAAAACCAGCGCTAGTACTGAAAGCAAGCGCTGTACCCAATCGGTGCATGGGGGATTTGTGTCTCTAAGTGACTTACATACAGTCACTTACGTACACGGAACGGAAAAGCCATTTTCTGTCAGGGAAAACTATCCCACTGAGGTTGAGCAGTTTTGTGACCGGAACGGTCGCCGGATACCTAGACCAGTGATCACCAAACATCCAGGTCCGGGGCAAAACCGCCCCGAATGAGGAGCGGAGAGCTAGTCGCAGACGCGAGGCGAAAGCGGCGCGCGACCGCCGCCCTGCCCTTGGTTGAAGCTAAGATCCGTTCGGCCCACTTCTCGGGTAATCCGACTTTCCAGATGGGATGAGAAGGCCGGTCTCCACGGGATGCGATACGCTCCCAATTGATCGACGCGCTCAAGGCGCAAGATAAAGGAGACCGGCTATGCGGAAGAGTAGCACTGTCGCGATGAGCAGAATCGAGAATTTCAAAGAACACAAGCTAACGATCGGATTGGATCTGGGAGACCGATTCAGCCATTACTGCATTTTAAATGAATCGGGCGAAGTGATTGGGGAGCACAACCTACCGACGACGCCGAAAGGAATCGACGACGTTTTCGGCAGGATCCCTTGCAGCCGGATCGCGCTAGAAACCGGAACTCATTCGCCCTGGGTAAGCCGACAGTTGGCCCCGTTGGGGCACGAAGTGATCGTCGCTCACGCACGCAACGTGCGACTGATCGGGGACAGTAGCCGAAAAGACGATCAACTCGATGCCCGGACACTGGCGCGGCTAGCCAGAATCGACCCTGGCTTGTTGGGTCCCGTGCAACATCGCAGCGCCAAGGCGCAAATCCATCTGACGGTAATCCGCGCTCGATCGGGACTGGTCGGTGCGCGCACGGCGTTGGTGAATGCCGCGCGCGGGTTGACGAAATCGTACGGCGAGCGGCTGCAAAAATGTGGCACCCAGCAGATGAATCGGGAAATGGCCAAAGGACTGAGCCAGGAGTTGAGGGATGCCTTGGATCCGCTGTTGGGAGAAATCGAATCGTTAAACGAACGGATCGCAGAATACGATCGGCGGATCGAGCAAATCGCCAAGGAAGTCTATCCCCAGGTGGCGCTACTGAAACAGGTGAAGGGAGTCGGGACACTCATTGCGTTGACCTACGTCCTAACCCTGGACGACCCGCATCGATTTCGCCGAAGCCGGGATGCGGGGTGTTTTGTCGGGTTGCGCCCTGGGCGCCGGAACTCGGGCATGAGTCAGCCACAGCTCCACATCAGCAAGGAGGGAGATGTGTACCTGAGAACGATGCTGGTGCAAGGCGCGCACTACATTCTCGGGCCGTTTGGACAGGACAGCGATCTTCGGCGCTGGGGGCTGAGACTTGCGGAACGCGGAGGGAAGAATGCCAAAAAGCGAGCGGTTGTTGCCGTAGCACGGAAGTTGGCAGTACTGCTTCACAAGCTGTGGGTAAGTGGAGAGGTCTATGAACCCCTGCGGAACAACCACAAAGCGGTGACCGCAGTAGCGTAGGAGAGTGGGGGATTTTGACAGCCGAGCTCAACCGCCGAGTTCAGGTGACTGCGACTAACTCCTGGCCCAACTCCCCATCGAACAGATGGGAGCCGAGGTCGATTATCAGGTAGCAGCACCTGCTGAAACGGGTACGCCCAACTTGCACCGAGCGACAATCGCTCAACCGACGAGTGCGGATGGAAGGATGGCGACAGAGGCGGCCTGGCTCAAAGACAAAGAACCCAAGCGAGTAAAAAACAAAACCGTATTGACTCTGGCTGGCCTTCTCATGGAAGGAGTTGACAGCCCGACCGACAGCACCAGGCTGCGGGATTTCGGTCGCTAGGGTGCGATTCCCCGGATAGTCAGATCCATGCTGCCGTATGGCGGCCCGTCGAGCTCAAGGTCAATTTTGTTCGAGGTCCGCAATTGCACCTGTACGCTGGTCGTTGGCTTTTTCGGCCATGAAACATCAGCGACGTCTTCTCCGTTCAGTTTTACTCGCGCCAGCCGCACCGGCTGAAATGGGCCCGATGGGGTACTCACTTCGAGCCTGAATGGAGGCTGAAATTCCTTGTCCAGATCAAACGTCAGTTCCCTCGACCATGCTTTGTCCATGTGCGTTGGCTTATGGAAAACGATCGTTCCGACCTCGTGATCGAAGTCCGCGACTGCGTGTTCCAACCTCAGGCCACTGCGCGATAATTCGTCCATCCATTCGCGGTTTAGAGTCGCGGCAGCAATCACGTCCTTGAGGGAGGCTTTTTTCCCTACGGCGCTTGCAAGCTTTTGACCAAGCCAGACGAGATGCAGAACATCGTCGCTATATTCGAAGGAGTAATAGAAACCTTCTTCGCTCGACTCGGGATCGAGCATGGTTCTCGGGCGGAGTCCATCGTTACCGAAGCGATGGATTGGAAAGTTCTTGGTAACCACTGACGCGAGACTTCCCCCGAAATGGCGCGTCATTTCCACGCGGTCTTGGAGGAATAGACCGCAGATAAAGTCAACGATTCCGGCCTGCTTCTTCTTATTCTCGGCACACGCCAAGGACGTTCTGCGGAGAGATTCTGCAAGATCGAGCGACAGCAAATCGGTGCTAAACATTAATCTGTGTTGTGCGTAGCCGCGCTGCGAAGCATTGAGATGCTTTTTCATTCGAAACTCCAAGAACGAAGACGTAGCCTAACATGCTCTCTCCGCTGGTTTAAGTCATGATTAACGCACAAACCGTACAAGTGGGTTCTAGTACGGCAGATGTCCGGTTTTCCGACTTATCGCGACTTGGCCTTGCGCGCACTACTTCGTAAGCGTGTGGTTGGCGGCGTGAAGCAGAATGACGGAGGCCTGTTTCTGTATGGCGGTAATATCAACCCGCGAGAGATTGTTGGCCTTCGCATTGTAGCTGGCAATCGCCTTGATCGCGGCCTGCACCTGGGGCTGCAAGGTCTGGAAGATCGTCGGACTGCTCTCCGCGAATTGAGTAAACTCTTGCAGCCCGGGTTTGGCCAGCCCTTGGGCAGTTGCGAGGTTGTAGCCCCAATCGAATTCCGAGGGAACGGTTTTGCCCAACAGTGCGGTCTTGTTCCCGAGCCAGAAAAAGAAGCAGGCCTTGGTATCCAAGTCCGTGCCCAGCCATTTGTTCAAAGCGCCCGAGTCAATCTCGGATTTGTTCCAGGCATCCTGTTGGGCTTGGGTCCAACTGGAATAATTCCGGAACAGTGGCAGCCCGAGACTCGTTTTGACGACGCTGTCATAACTGGCCAAAACCTGCGGCGTCGCACCGGCGTTGACGAACAATTGACGCCCCGAAGCAAACTCGGCCTTGATCCCGTCCGGCGAAAAGATTTTCAGATTATTAATATTATTGGTGAATTCCATAAACTGGCCCGCGTTGAAATAATCAAACGGACGCGGCGCCTGGGCGCGCACCGGCAGCGCCAGCGCCAGCAGACCGATGGCCGGTAGAACGGAAAGAATATGCTTCTTCATCCAGGATTCCCGATTTCAACCGATGTCTCGCGCATCATACGCTTCTCCCATCTTTGACTACAACGGATTCGCTACCGGAGCACGACTTAGCGAGATCGGGCGGGGATTCCGACTGCCATGTCCTCATAAACGCGCTTACCGAACGAGTGAAATCGCGGGTCGAAACCAAATGCAAAATGAATGACGGATAGACGGTCAGGCTGTGGGCTTGGGCGCCGGCGGAGGAAGGTCTCGCGCCTGGACGGCATCCTGGAAATTAGCCGCGCGATGCGCGCCATCGCAGAACGGCTTGTTCGCGGAATGCCCGCAACGGCAAAGCGAGATCTTTGTACGTCCTGCGAGCCCGAAGTTCTTGCCGGACGGGTCCGCAATCTCGAAGTCGCCCTCGATGCGCAGAGGGCCATTGTCTGCCGGCACGATCTTAATCGGCATGCGATTCCTTTCGTCCCAGGATGCGATCTCCCGAGCGTTCAATACTTCGGGACGGACGGATCCACTTCGTCCGACCAGGCCAGGATGCCGCCCTTCAAATTCCAAATTTTCTTGAAGCCGGCCTTTTGCAGAAATTCCACAGCGTCGGCGGAGCGCTTGCCGCTGCGGCAGTGCGCCACGATCTCGCGCGAGCTATCGAGCTCACTCACGCGCTTCGGCAAATCGCCCAGCGGAATCAGATGCCCCTTGATGTTGCAAATCTGAAATTCGTGCGGCTCGCGCACGTCCAGAATGAATAGATCGTCGCCCCGATCCAGGCGCGCCTTCAACTCGCGCGGTGTAATTTCCGGTATGCCGGTGGTCACAACAGGTGCCTCCTCGCCTCGGATCCCGCAGAATTGTTCGTAGTCAATCAGTTTGGTGATCGTGCGATGCTCGCCACATAGTGGGCACGCCGGATTCTTGCGAATTTTCAGCTCGCGAAAGCGCATGCCCAGCGCATCGAACAGCAGCAATCGCCCCGCCAGCGACTCGCCCACGCCCAAAATCAATTTGATCGTCTCCATCGCCTGCAGCGATCCGACGATCCCCGGCAGCACACCCAACACTCCGCCTTCCGCGCACGATGGCACCAAGCCCGGCGGCGGCGGTTCCGGATACAAGCAGCGATAGCACGGCCCGTCCGGCGCGCCGAACACCGTCACCTGTCCCTCGAATCGGAAAATTGAGCCGTAAACGTTCGGCTTGCCAAGCAGCAAGCTCGCATCGTTCACCAGATAGCGCGTGGGAAAATTGTCAGTGCCATCGACGATGATGTCGAAATCCTTGAACAGCTCGAGCGCGTTCTCGCTGCTCAGCCGCGTTTCAAACGTATCGATTTGGATGAAAGGATTCAGCCCCAAAAGCCGATCGCGCGCCGCTTCCGCTTTCTTGCGGCCAACGTCCTTGGTGGAAAACGTCACTTGCCGCTGCAAGTTTGTCGAATCCACCACGTCGAAATCCACCAGCCCCAATCGCCCCACGCCCGCGGCGGCCAGATAAAGCCCCAGCGGCGCGCCCAATCCTCCGGAGCCAATCAGCAGCACCTGCGCCTGCTTCAGCTTCAACTGCCCTTCCATGCCGACCTCGGGCATGATCAAGTGGCGGCTGTAACGCAGCACCTCTTCTTTTGAAAGCTTCACGTCTTGTTTCGGCAATGTGCTCGTATCGATGGGCATGGCAATCTCCGATTTCGTTGGCGCTGGCTATTTCTCTGTCGCGCGTCAGGCGCCTGCGCGCGCACTCGCGTCGGCGGCCCCGCCGGCAATGGACGGCACAATCGTGATCGTGTCGCCGGCCTTGGTGGGCGTCTGCTCCTGTTTCAAAAAGCGAATGTCTTCGTCGTTCAGATACACGTTCACGAAGCTGCGAATCCGCCCATCCGGCGTGTAGAGATGCTTCTTCAGATCGCCGTACGCGGCGGTCAATCGATCGAGCGCATCGCCGACGGTGTGCGCTTCATATTCCACGCTGGCCTTGTGCTCGGCATAAACCCGCAACGGCGTCGGCAAAATTACGGTCACGGCCATCAGTGCGTTCCTCCCACAGGAGATGAAGTTTGCGCCGCGGCTCCGGCGGCGGCCGCCGGCGAAATCGGCTCGGCCTCGAATCGCGCGCGATCGTCCGTCAACCGCCACGAAGTCATTTCACGCGGCACTCCCGCGGCGACCGCCACGATAATGTAACTGTACCAGGGCCACGCGTGTTCGCGATCGAACTCCGAAGGCCGCGCCGGATGGTCCGGGTGCGAATGGTACCAGCCAATCAAATCCAACCCGCGCTCCGTGGCCGCGCGTTCCGCTGCGCGCACATCCTCCGCCGTAATCGCAAATCGATTGCGCGGCGAATCGTCGCGGCGATTTGAAAGCGGCAGCAGATCGCGTACCGCGCGCCCCGCCGCGCCATCCGTGCCCAACAGCGCGCCACAGCATTCGTGCGGATAATCCTTCGCGCCGTGAGCGTTTATCCTGGCGGCCAATTCTGAATTCAGTTCGAGCATCTTCGTTGCGCTACTTCACTTCGTCCCAGAACCGCTCGCTCAAGTATTTTTCGCCCGAATCCGGGAACACCGTCACGATCACCGCGCGCTCTCCGCGCGGCAGCGCCGCAGCCACCTGAGTGCATCCCACCAGCGCCGCGGCGGCGCTCGGGCTCAGCAGCAGTCCTTCGTCACGCGCCACGCGCTTCACCATGCGATAGGCTTCTTCCGTATTCACGCCCAAATTTTCATCGGCCAGCGACGCATCGTAAATCGGCGGCACGATCGCCGTCTCCATGTGTTTCCATCCCTCCAAGCCGTGGAAGGGCGAATCCGGCTGCAAGCTGATGCAGCGAATCGCCGGATTATATTCTTTCAGCCGCCGCGTCGTGCCGACGAACGTACCGCTGGTGCCCAGTCCAGCCACGAAGTGCGTCACGCGCCCCTCGGTCTGCTCCCAAATCTCCGGGGCCGTCGAGCAGTAGTGCGCCTGCCAATTCGCCGCATTGCCGTATTGATTCGGGTAGAAATATCGGTCCGGCTCCGCTGCCACAATGTCCCGCACGCGGCGAATCGCTCCGTCGGAGCCCTCCTCGCCCGGTGTGATCACAATCTCGGCCCCAAACGCCGCCAGAATCCGTTTGCGCTCCGGACTGGCGCTCGCGGGCAAGCACAGCTTCACACGATACCCGCGCGCCGCGGCGATCATCGCGTATGCGATGCCGGTATTCCCGCTGGTCGCGTCCAGTATCTCCACGCCCGGCCGCAGCGCGCCCGAGCGCTCGCCTTCCTCGATCATCTTCAGCGCCGCGCGGTCCTTCACCGAGCCGCCGGGATTGAACCATTCCGCCTTGCCGTAAATTTCGACGCCCGGAAAATCGCTCGCGATTCGCTCCAGCCGCAGCAGCGGCGTGTTCCCGATCAAGTCGGTCACCGTCGCGCCATCCCTGCGCGCGCGGCTCCGCGTTTCCGCGTGCCCGGCCTTCGCCGAGCGAATTGCCTCAGTCGTCTGCTTCACAGAACTCATGGGCGGAATTTCTGCGTGCGGTGCTCGCGAATCCCCCTGGGATGGCCCGCTCAACCTGTGCTCTCTACGACTCTCGACCCCATTAGATGGCCCAAGCCCTCACGGGTATTCAGACAATTTAACACGGGATAGCCCGTTTTCCAGCCATGAACGCTGGGGGTATAGCGCGGGTGACGGCCGCACGAAGACCGCCCACAAATTCGCCTTTACATCTGAGCGCCCAAATCCTTAGTCTGTTAGTCTTAAAGAAGCGAGGCCCCATGTGGAACGTTGACGAACTCTTCTCCCCCGAAACGCTCGAAGCCCTGCCCAAGGCCGGCTTCTTCGTGGGCAGCACGCGCGGCGTGATGCGCGTGGAGCGCTATGGCTGCGGCGCCGAATTCCGCAGCACGCCCGACGGCAACTTCGTCATGACCATCCTGCCCACCATCGTGCTCAACGGCCAGTTCACGCGCCTATGGGACGCCGGCTACCAAAAATTCCTGATCACCGACGACGGCCGCAAATTCCCCGCGCAAGCCGAAGAATTGGTGCGCATGCGCCGCTTCAATGAAGAGCTGCGTACCGCGCTCGGCGTGCCGACGTATTACAACGAAGGCCTCGGCTCGACGTGCCAGGTCACGGCGTACGATCGCGTCGCCGGCCGCCGCGGCGCCATCCCCGATAGCGGCGTCGGCGTCATCCCAACCGAAGATCACTAATCGCGCGCGGCGCCCGACACATCCATGTCGATCACCATAAATTTCATCTCGAAAATGGATATCTTCCGGCTCGTGACCCTCGGCGTAGTCCTCGCCACGTGGCTCATTTCCATCGTCTACAACACTCTCGCCGGCCGCAAACGTCCGCCGCAATCCAAAGAAGTCAAGCGCGAGCCCGCATCTTATTGGGGCATCGGCCTGCAGACCATTTCCTTCTTCATGATGTGGTTTTTCTTTCGACCGGTTCTCGGCCCGATCGTCCCCATGCCTGCGTGGCTCGAAGTCGTGGTCGATATCGTCGCCGCCGCGCTGGCGATTCTTTCGCTCTGGCTGAGTATCGTCGCGATTCGCACCCTCGGCGCGCAGTGGACCTACGTCGCGCGCGTCATCGAGGGCCATCGCCTCGTCACCCAAGGCCCCTATCGCTTCGCCCGCAATCCGATTTATCTCGGTATGTTGGTGTGGCTTCTTGCGTCCGGACTTGTTTGGACTCGCTGGTGGGCTTTCCTTTTGGCGATCGTCCTCTTCCTGATCGGCACTAAAATCCGCATCTCGCGCGAAGAAAAACTCCTAGCCTCCACCTTCGGCGACGAATGGCTCGACTATACCCGCCGCGTTCCCGCCCTCTTCCCCGGCTTTTGAGTTTTCGTCAGGAGGTGGGAGCTTCAGCTCCCACGTAGCCGCAGTAATGGGGAAAGGGCTTTCGCGCCTTTTGCGTCACGACGCTTTGGGTCGGGAAGCCCCGAAACCCGGACAGTCTTTCCTCGGGGTGGCCCCTGCCTGCCGGCAGGCAGGCATTTTCGCCCAGCTTCATCGGGCGAAAGTGGGGAGTGTCGCTCCCTTCCAGCTTCTAGCTTTCAGCCTCTAGCCTCGAGCTTCCTCCAACCGCCTCCGCAACTGCCTCACATCCACCCGATGCTTCGCCACTTTCCGCGCCCCCAGAAAAATCACCGGCACATCGAGCCCGTACCGCTCGCGCAGCACCGCATCGTCATCGATATTCACTTCCCGCAATCGCGCGCCAAATTCTGCGATCAGCGGCCCCATCACCGCCTTCGCCTCCTCGCACAAATGACACCCCGGCCGCGTATACAACGTCACATCGCGCGCCCCCGCCGCGGCCAGCCGCGCATCTTCTTCGCTGATGGGTTTATCGGCGCACATGCGGCACACAATTCCGCCGCACGTTATATCGCACAAAACGCCCGGTTGGAAATTACCAGCTTCGCGTGTACCCGATGCTCGTCGTCGTGTACCACGGCACCGTCGGGATCTTGTTGAACATCTCCTGAATCCAAATCGAGTTGCGCATATCGAAGTGCACCACCGCCCCCAGCACCTCACCGTCGTAAAAGCGGTTCAGAATATGCGAGTTCCCCGTGAAGCTCGTCACCCCCACTTGAATCATCGTGTATCCGCTCACCCGCTGCGTCTTCGGCAATCCGAAATTCTTCATCAACCCAAGGCTCTCCGTATCCGATCCAAATTTCGAGTGCCAGAATCCGGACCCGCAATCTTCATACGTGTAGGCAACCGTTATTTCGTCCCCGAACGGATCCTTCTTCAGAAATCCGAACGTGTGCCCAATCCCGATGTTGTAGTTCGCCTTCGGCAGCAGCCCCGGCCGGTCAAAATCCGATCCCAGCATAAAAAATAGGTCCGTGCTCGTCCCCATTGCTTCCATCGCAGGAGCATTTGCGGATGGAGTTCGCGATGAAGGAGCCGACGGAGCCTGCGACGCGGCAGCGGAAGCGGTAGCGGACGGAGCCTGTGACGCGCCACCCATAGCAGGCGTGGTCTGCGTTTGTGATTGCGATTGATCCTGCGCCTTACACATTGGGCCGAAAAACAGCACTAGCGCCACGGCCAAACACACCCCTGCGACCTTCGTGGAAAAACTTCGTGCAAGTGCCATTGTGAGGGCTTTCCTTATTCAGCGGCGATTGGTATCGACGCCTCGTCCCGCAGCGATTCCTCGCCGCGAGCCCGCCACCGCGCGCCGACTGCCGGCAACCACGCGCAATATACCGAGCGCCCCGTAAATGATGCATAAAGGAGCCGTAAAGAAAGTCCAAAGGATTCGCCCGACCGCCATGTGTCGCGAGATCGAGATTGACTCCGCTCTAGTCTCCACCGACCATGTACCCGCGCCCAGCTTCCCCGCCCGCTCTTCCGCCATTCGAATGAATTTCCACAGCCTCGTATTCGAATACCCTACACGTTATCATTGACATGTAGGTTATAGACGTGCTATGATCTCGCATGACTCTCGAACCACACGCCCCGGCCCCCTCCAGTCCCGAACTGGGGTGCCCATGCCTGCCCGCCGCAGGAGGGTTCGCCCAGTTTTTCCGGGCGAACGTGGGCTCGCGGTTGATCCTCTGCGTTCTCTGCGTCGCAGCTTGCCCGCTGCTGCGGGCCCACCTTTTGCTGGCGCTGTTCTCCGACTCTCAAATCTCCAATCTCAATTTTGAGATTGTTCGCTGTTCCGAAGCCACATCGCCATCTTCTCGCGTGTATTCCTCGGCGAGTCTCCGCGGTTCTCAGCGCCTCTGCGTTATCTTTTTCTTCATGCCACGCTACTCCGTCGACCATCGCCCGCCTGCAGCTCCATGCCTGCCCGCCGGGGCGGGCTTGCCTCTGCTCGCTTGTTGCCGCCTACCAAGCACCTGGCTTGGACCATACTCGGGGCTGAAACGTACCTCGATGCGTCCCATTCACGGCGCACTGATGCGTGCAAAAAACGCGCCCCCAAATTCATTGTTTTCAGTCAAATGCAAAGGGTTGTACAACTCGCTGAAAATAGGCCATATCAACCGGGATTATGCCCTTGACACAAGGTTTCATTTCTGCGAGCCTTCTGTCGTGCATGACAGGCATGGCGCTTCTTTTCCTTCTATTCGTTGCAGTTGTATTTGGGGTTTTTGGTGTAAAGGCTAAACAATCCAAATCGGGCCGATACTCGGTACGTGAAGCCAGTGAATCTCGTTTGTTCAAAAATATCTCGATACAAAATGGTCCCAATGATAAGCGCCACTTGGTGACCTGCTCCCCGTTTTTGGTCCAGTCATAAGTTAGCACTCTGGGGTTCCTGCACATCCGATTCGGCCCAGGCCGGGGCGATGGAGGCGACCGGCGTGGGGGGAGACGCCGGTCGCGCGG
>JBEKDK010000075.1:0-21218 GCA_050014395.1 Candidatus Acidiferrales bacterium
AGGGAGACTACTCTGGTAGTCCACCAGGATCGTTTCGCTGCGCGGAATTGACTGGTGAATATAATTCATCGCGCCAGTCATCAATGTCCGGCTCTGATCTTCCTTCTTGATGAATGGCTCAAATGTTTCCGCGGATGTATTCGATGCTCCCACGATCAGCGCCGCGATCAGTAGGCCGGCCCAGAGCTTCTGCCCGTAAATGGCTGCGAGGAGAAAACTGGCAGCGGCGATCGCAAAAGGGGCCAGAAAAATAGTGTGGCGGCTGCCGGAATATGGATAGATTCCGGCGAGAGCTGCGCTCCAAACAGCGACAAATGGCAGCAAAAGGAGGATGCCCGAGTAGTCCGGGCGGCGGTTGCCGCGACGCGACACAACATCCCTGACCAGGAGAAACGCAACGCCAACGGCGAATACCAGGAACATGGCCACGGAGATGTATCTTTGTCCGAACATAAAGTGAAAAATGTCCCACGTGCGTTGTCGCGTGAATGTCAGAAGACTTCCACGGCCCGCGTGGAAATAGGCGTTATCCATCGGGCTGGCCCAGAGTGCCATTTCATCTTTTTTGATCTTCGACACGTGGGTTGCATACAGTAATCCATAGATCGCGAGCGCTCCGGCTTGCCCGATTGCCCAGGCAACAAGAATGGGTCGCGAGAACATTGAATCGAGGAATCGGACCAACGAATAAATGCCGACGGCCGCAACAAAGAAGACAGCCGAGTAATGGGTCAGAATTGCCAAGTAGAGGAAAACGCTGAAATACCAGATTCCGCGGACGGACTTTTCCTCGAAAGCCCGCTCCAGAAAGTATAAGGCGCCCCCCATGAAAAACAGCAACACAGCGTATGGCCGCAGTTCAGCCGAGAGTGCGATCAGAGCCGGGGAAAACGCGGCGAAAGTTACGCCGATCAAACTGGCCGCTTTGCCGAAAACAATCCTGATCCATTTGAAAGTGACCCAGCAAAAGGCCGTTCCAGCCAACACCGAGGGCAAGCGCAGCATCAACTCGGAGCGGCCAAGAAAGTGCCAAAAGTAGATCAGAAGATAGAGAAGCGGGGGATGCGCGTTGCCCAGGCTGGCTTTGTACGCAAGGAGAGCTGAAGGCTGGTTGATCAACAGGTAGTCAAGCGCTTCGTCCGGATTCAAATAGCTTCTGCTTGCAACGACTAGCCTGACACCGAATCCGGCGGCAACCACCAGCAGCGCGACGCCATCGAGATGATCGCTGAGCCAACGCTCCACAATGGCGGTCCATTTGGTTGCACCGCGTTTGGGTAAACCGGGAGCAACCTCGAGCGGCGAATCCCGTTCCATGCCGTCCACGACTCTGGATTTCATTTGTTGTCCGGGATCCTATTGGAAGTGACGTTGCAGAAAGCAATCAGGAGCGGCATGGGAGCAGCGACGTGCGGCTGCGCTCACAAAGCGCCACGCAAACACACTTTTCCAGCGGCGCCTTGGCGCATTCGGACCGCTCACTGCACTCTCCTGTATCTGGAATGAAATGTTTGGAATTGCCGCAACTCGACAAAAGATATCTTATGCATGATGAAACGCAGCAAGAGGAAAAGAATACTCAGCCCATAAACAATGCTGTCGAAGAAACTCGCGTTGGACGCTTCGGGGAAGTACTTCGTCGGGACGGGCACCTCTTTGATTGTGAAACCGAGATGAGACGCCTGCACAAGCAACTCCTGATCAAATACAAAATTATCCGAGTTCAAAGCAAATGGAATCTCTTCCAAAACCCGGCGGCTATAAGCCCGGTAGCCCGTGTGATACTCGGACAGGTTCAATCCCAGCGTCCAATTCTCGAGTTTGGTCAGTAGTTTATTCCCCAAAAACTTCCACCAGGGCATGCCCTGCGCCAGCGTGTCTCCTCTCAGGAATCGGGAACCCAACACGATATCGGCTCCGCCGGCCTTGATCGGCGCCACGATTTCGGGCAGAAGGGTTGGATCATATTGGTAGTCCGGGTGAAGCATCACAACGATATCCGCGCCTTCTCTCAGAGCTTCCGTATAGCAGGTCTTTTGGTTGGCCCCGTAACCGAAATTGCGCGTGTGCACGAAGACGGTAAGATTCAATTCGCGAGCAATCTCAAGGGTCTCGTCTGTGCTCCCGTCATCGACGAGAATAATCTGATCGATGGCGTGCTGCGGGATATTCTCGTAAGTGATTTTGAGCGTTTTCGCCGCATTATACGCGGGCATCACCACGATGATCTTGGGTCTATCCGATGCGCCTCCTTGCAATGCCATCGTTTCTCCTCGCGGCAATGTCTATTAGACTCACCGCCGTCACGGTGTGTCGATACGGCATTCGTTTCTGTTGTCCGAACTGCCACCAGCCGCTACCGGCTGCCGAGGATTTTTATTGACCTTTTACTGACCACGCTAGAAGGACAGCGCGCCTAGAACCCGCGCAAATACAGAGGAAAAATGGGGTGAGCGATGGGATTTGAACCCACGACCCTCGGTGCCACAGACCGATGCTCTACCGGCTGAGCTACGCTCACCACTGAGTGCGATTGAACATAGCATACGACAATTCAGCGCGGCGGAGAAGTGCGAGAGTTGCGGGGGAGGAAGCGGAAGGCAAAGGAAAACGCAGAGGCGCTGAGAGCGCGAAGGAGCGCAGAGAAGAGCAGGGCAATGTGGGGGCGCGATGAGATTGTGAGGAAACTGCGCCCAGCGCAGCCCCTCAGTGCACGCGGCGAAAGGGCGTGAGTTTGCCGCCGCCCGATCCGGGCGGGCGCTGGCTCGCCAGTCGCGAGCGGGCGAAATCGGCCCACGAACCGTTCGGATCGTACCGCAGATAGAACGAGAGGTGGCGCGTGGATTCGTTCTTGCGCCCGACTTTTTCGTACGCCAGCGCCAGATTCAAATGCGCATCCGCCATTTGCGGCGCCAGCTCGACGGCCTCGCGCAAATGCACGATGGATTTGTGCGTATCGCCATCGTGCTCGAGCACGCAGCCAAGATTGAATTGCGCCAGCGCGCTGCGCGGATCGAGATCGACGGCGATCGAAAATTCGTGCCGCGCTTCAACCATTCGCTCCAGCTGGTACAGCGTCGTGCCGTAGTTGATGTGCGCTTCCACCCAGTCCGGCGCCATTTCCACGGCTTTGCTGTATGCGTCGGCGGCTTGCGTCAGCGTGTCCTGCGAAGCGTCGCACGCCATGCCGATTTCAAACCAATGCTCGGCGGTGTAGGAAGCCATCGCCAGCACGTTGCCGGAAGACTGCCCGCGGCTGTGCTCGCCCTCGCGAGCCAAGTGCGGCGCGTCAAAATCGAAAACATATTGGCCGGTGAGCGGCTCAATCGGCCGGCTGGCCGGGGTAGCTGCGCTGACCACCACTTCGGTTCCGTTGCTCGATAGCCGCAGCGAGGCCAACGCAGGCGCGGGGCAACCGGAGGTAAGCTCAAACGCCGTGAGTGCGCGCTTAAGACGGCGCACCGGCACGCGACGCTCGGCGATACGCCGAATGGCCTCCAGCGCCACCAAATCGCTGAAGGTGTAAAACCGCGTTCCCCAGCGCGCTCGCGGAGAAACCAGCCGCAGGCGCGCCCAGTAGCCAAGCTTCGCCCGGCCGATCCCGAGCATGCGCTCGACCTGAACCTCTGAGAATTGCTGGACCATACGTCCTGCTGGTCTCCTACGGCGCGTTCCTTACGATCGCCGCGCGTCGGCGCCGTGGTTCGGCGCTCTGGGCGCAACCTCAGCGCTCATGCGCGGAGCGCCAGGGAGTTCGAGTGCCGATTGTATCGCAGGTTCGGCGGTTTTGTGCCGGCATTGCAGGGAAGGAACGCGCCGGGCGGGCAGGGGGAATACAGCTCGAATACTCCTGCTAAAGTGTGACAGGGCATCAAGAATCCCAGCCATGCAAGCTCATGCAGCAGAACGGCATTACTTAGAGCGGCAGATCGCCTACGCGCGGCCCATTTTCCTGGCCTTGGGCCTGGTGGACCTGCTGGTGCAGCCGGCTGCGCGCCGCGGCCCGCACGCATTGGCGTTTCTAACGGCATATCTGGCCGCTTCGCTGGCGATTGTGCTCGCGGATGCGCTGCGTGGCGGGGAACCCTGGCAATGGCCGCTCGCCGTGGACGCCTTGGCCCTTGCAACGTTGCTGGTTTTGAGTCCATCGGTCGCGACGTTTTGGTTCGTGTTTCTGTTCGTTGCGCTGGCCGCGGGGATTCGTTGGGGGTTGCGCGCGTCGATCGTGTTGACGGGTGCAGCGACGCTAGGCTTGTTGGGCCGCGCGGCGTGGGCGGGGCCGGTGGGTTGGCAGCAAGCCATCCCTTGGTTCGGATTCGCAGTGGGCACATTCGCCGCTGGGCTGGGAATGGCGTTTCTGGGCGATCGCAACCGAGCGCACGCCATCGAGCATGAATTCCTCGCGCGTCTGACCGCGCAATTGCGGGTGGAGCGCGGCGTTGCCGAATCGCTTCGCCGCGTGCTGGAAGATTTGGCGCTGGCCTTCCATTGCGCTGCGGCCTTCCTGGTGTTCCGCGACGTTGAAATCGATCGCATCTTCCTCTGGACGGTTCACGTGGGCGACCAGGGCCGTATTTCGCCGGCCAATTTGCCGGTGCATCGTGGAGAAGGATTTCTGCTGGACGCGCCGGATGCCAGCCTTGCGTGGACATCTCTCGAAGGGGCGGGCAGGGGATTCGGCTGGGACCGTCGCACGGGGCGCCGCCTAGCGGATTTGCCGCGGATGCCATTGACTGTCGTGAATGAATTGGGCCTGAAATCGTTTCTGGGCGTGACGTTCGATTTCTATAATTTGCCTGTCGGCCGCATCCTGCTCGGCAATTCGCGTCGCCCGATTCGGCGCGCCGATCTTCGCTCGCTCGAACGCATCGTGCGGCACATCGCGCCGCCGCTCGAGAATCTCTTTCTGCTGCGGCACATGCGCGCGCGGGCGATCGAGGCCGAGCGCAGCCGGATCTCGCGCGACCTCCATGACGGCATCCTCCAAACCCTGTTGAGCGTGGACATCCAGCTCAACGTCATTCGCAAGAAACTGGCCCAGGCGCCCGATCAGGTTGCTGAGCCGCTCGCCTCGCTGCAGAGCACGGTGCGCAGCGAGACGGCGGAGCTGCGCCAGTTGGTCACGGACATGCGCCCGCAGGGCGTTCAAAGCGCCGACCTGGTGGACTTGATGCGGGGCTTCGCGGAACGCTTCCGCAATGAGTCCGGGATGGGTCTGGACCTGCTGATCGATGCCGTGGAGCTACAGGTGCCCGTGCACAAGCCACGCACGTAGTGGTAAAACTATGGCAAAATGAGAGCCGTGTTGTACTCGTTGTGGATGACAACGGCGAAGGGTTCAGTTTCGCAGGCCGGTTTACGGGCGATGAGCTCGATCGTTTGCGGTTAGGCCCCATTTCAATTAAGGAGAGGTCGCGAAGCGTGGGTGGTGTTCTGACCGTGGAATCGACGCCCGGCCATGGTTCTCGCCTGACCGTCGAGGTTCCGCTGGGCTGATATGGCAAAAAACAAACAAGAAATCCGCATCCTGGTGGCCGACGACCACTTGATCTTCCGTGAAGGTCTGCGCAAGCTGCTTGATAGCGAAGATGGATTGACGATCGTCGGCGAAGCGGCGAACGGCAACGATTGCGTCAAGCTGATTGCCAAGCTCAAGCCCGATATTTTGCTGCTAGATTTGCGCATGCCGGATAAGGACGGTCTGGCAGTGCTCGAAGAGGTGAATTTCGATTCGCTGCCGACGCGCGTGATCGTGCTGACGGCGGCGGAGGACGATCGCGACGTTGTGCGCGCGATGCGCTTGGGCGCGCGCGGGATTGTGCTGAAGCAATCCGCCTCGGATTTGCTGGTGAAGAGCATTTACAAGGTATATGGCGGCGAAATCTGGCTGGACAACCACATGACCGCCGAGGTGATGAAGGCCTTTACGAAATCGGCCGATAGCGGTCCGCGCCGCGAAAAGCCGTTGCTGAGCGATCGTGAAAAAGAGATCGTGCAGCTCGTGGCCCAGGGATATCGCAACAAAGAGATCGGCGAAAAGCTCTTCATCAGCGAGCAGACCGTCAAAAATCATCTGCACAATATCTTCGACAAGCTGGGCGTCTCCGACCGGCTCGAGCTAGCTCTCTACGCCATTCACCACCGCCTAATCGATCAGACATAGCTGTCTCGTCGTCCGTACCGACCGTCACCTGATGTGAAGCAAAATATGATCGCAGGCCGGGGATTTTCTCCGGTCCGGGCTAATCGGCAGTATCCGGGCATCGCGATCAGCCAACTCTGTTAATTGCTAGCACACCAGCGCCCGATCCCCCGCAAGAACCCGCCGCAGCCCGACCTATACTGATTCCGCCGCCCGGATGAGGTGAGTGACTGCGCAGACGCCTGTTTGACTGGCGTGCCACCGCCCTGGTCCAGCCATGCCAACCACTGCCGAACAAGCACTCGACACGCTGGCACCGGAGTCTCGCACGACGGGTGCCGAAAAGTTTGCGTCTAGTTCCGGTCACGGGATCTCCAGCTTTGCCCGTCCTGCATCCTCTGGCCGTTCTCTCGCCGTAT
Organism: Candidatus Acidiferrales bacterium; assembly: GCA_050014395.1. Classification (GTDB taxonomy): domain Bacteria; phylum Acidobacteriota; class Terriglobia; order Acidiferrales; family UBA7541; genus DASPOJ01. Next base: position 6,562 of record JBEKDK010000075.1, read on the forward strand.
TGCTGGTTGTGTGGGCGCTGAGCCTCGTCTGGCTCGGGATGTTCCTGCGCGAAAATTGGGTGCCCCACGACGACGGCATGCTGGCGCAAAGCGCCGAACGCGCCCTGCAAGGGCAGCTCCCGCACCGCGATTTCGACGAGGTTTACACCGGGGGCTTGAGTTATCTGCACGCCGCAGCGTTTAAATTGTTCGGGACGAATTTGTTCTCGCTGAGAGAGATGCTCTTCATCTTTTTCTTGCTGTGGGTTCCGGCGCTCTATTTTTGCGCTTCGCGTTTTGCAAGTCCGCTGGCCGCGGGCCTGGCCACGCTTGTTGGAGTCGCGTGGAGCGTGCCAGTTTATCCGGCGGCGATGCCGTCGTGGTATTGCCTGTTCTTCGCGACGTTCGGAATCGCGGCTTTGTTCAAATATATCGAGGCGCGCGCCACCATCTGGCTATTTCTCGCGGGGCTTTGCGGCGGATTATCATTCTTGGTGAAGAGTCCGGGCATCTACTACATCGGCGTGGTATTGCTGTTCTTTTTGTTCTGTGAACAATCCCAGGCCCGCGCGGAAAACGAAGCCGAAGCCTCCGCATCGAAACCGCCGGGCAAGATTTATCCGCTGTTCCTTCGTCTATCCATACTTGCGTTCGTCGCCGCGCTGGCGCTTCTGATCCACCGCCTGGCCGGTCTGACGGAACTGTATTACTTCATGCTGCCAGGACTCGCTTTGGGCCTGGCGCTGCTCGCGCGAGAAGCGCGTCCGGCCTTGCGCACCGACGGTACTCGCTTTCGCAATTTATTCCGGATGGCGATTCCATTTCTCGCGGGCGCGGTGCTGCCGGTAGCGTTGTTTCTGATCCCGTATGCGGCGACCCATTCGCTGGGCAGTTTCTATCGCGGCGTCTTTGTGGCTCCGTTCATGCGCATCAGCATGGCCGTGTTCTTGCCCCCGGCGCTGGGCGATCTGATTGCGCTGGTGCCGAGCGTGGGCCTCCTGGCATTTGCGTGCTTCTCGAAGCGCGGCGAATCGCCGTATGTCGCTGCGGCTGCTGCAGCGGGCTTGGTTACGGTGTTGGTGGCGGCGCCGTATCACCCGATCGTTTACCAATTCGATTGGCTATCGGCTGGGACTATGATCCCCGTCATTGTCGTCGCCGGCGCGCTCGTCGTTCTTAGCGGGCGCGCGGAGTGGAAACTGGATGAGCTGAGCCGCCAGCGGATGTTCTTGATTTTAAGCGCGGCGGCGTTGTGCAGCCTGATCGCGTTCCCTTATTCCTCGGCGACGTATTTCTGCTACGTCGCGCCGCTGGTCGCGCTGGCCGCGCTCGCGATCGTGTCGGCGCGAAGTCCTCGGCCTCGATTGCTGCCGGCGATGGCCGCGGTTTTTTACGCGGCATTCATGATGTTTATGGTCACGCCGGGGTTTGCGCTGGACAGCATGTCAAGATGGTACGTTCCCCCGCAACTTACCGTACCGCTCGGCCTCCCGCGCGCGGGCGCTCTGCGTGTTAAGCCCTTCGACGCCGCGGTCTACAACCGCGTGATCTCTCTCGTCGAGCAGAAGGCCCGGAATGGCGCCGTTTACGCGGGGCCGGACTCACCCGAAATCTATTTTCTGGCCGGAATGCAGAACCCGTCGCGCGTCATTTTCGATGGAATGGAAGATTATGCCCACGAGACTTCTCGCGTGCTCGCCGCGATCGATTCCGCGAATCCGACTGTGATCGTGATCAACCGACTTCCTGCGGTATCGACTCCGTTTCCAGTAGATCTGCGCGAAGCACTGGCCGCCCGATTCCCTGAAAAGCGCGATATAGGAAAATTCGAAGTCCGGTGGCAGCCATGATACCCGGAGCACAATTGCTGGCGCACCCGCGTGCGTATCTATTTTGGCAAGGAAAATTTGCCGAACAAAAACTGCTGCCCGTGTACGCACACAACGACCTGACGCGCGTGCGCCGCGTGCTTGACGTCGGCTGCGGCCCGGGAACCAACGCGCGCCATTTCGCTGCCGCCGGCTATCTGGGCGTCGACGTGAATCCGGCCTACATTCGATACGCCCGCCGCCACTACCGCCGCGATTTCCTGACCGCGGATGTCTGCCAATACACCGCGCCGCCGGGCGATCGGTACGATTTCATTCTTGTGAACAGCTTTCTCCATCACGTGGACCTCGCTGCCACGCGGCGGATACTTTCGCATCTCTCAACGCTGCTCACGGCCGATGGCCACATTCAGATCATCGAAGTGGTTATGCCGGAAAAATCCGGCTTGGCGCGTCGCTTGGCGCGCTGGGATCGCGGCCGCTACGCGAGACCGCTGGCGGAATGGAAGGGCATCTTCACGGAATTCTTCGATACAGCCGTGTTTGAGCCGTTTCCGCTGACGCGCCTCGGCGTCAAGCTGTGGGACATGGTTTATTTCAAAGGGAGGGCCCGCGCATGAGTGAAAATTCGGACAAGTCCTTCCGGCTTTCGATCGCTGTGCCGGTTCACGACGAAGAGTCCGTGCTGCCGGAGTTCCTGCGGCGGCTTGCCGCCGTGGTGGATCAAATCCCTGGTGGCCCGCACGAGCTGGTTTTCGTGGATGACGGGAGCATCGACGGCACCCGCGAGATTCTGGAATCCGCGGCGGCGAAAGATTCTCGCTTCGTGGTCTGCGTGCTCTCGCGCAATTTCGGGCATCAGGCGGCGCTTTCGGCGGCGCTCGACAACGTCTCCGGCGACGCCGTTGTCGTGATGGACGCCGACCTGCAAGACGCTCCCGAGGATATTCCCGCGTTTATCGAGAAATTCCGGGAAGGCTACGACGTCGTTTACGCGCAGCGCACCAAGCGCAAAGAGCCTTGGTGGTTGCGGCTGTGCTACAAAGTTTTCTACCGGTTGATTTCCGCGCTGGCCGATGTGCGCTTGCCGCTCGACGCCGGCGATTTTGGATTGATGTCGCGCCGCGTTGTGCGCTTGATCCGCAGCATGCCGGAGCACCACCGCTACCTGCGCGGCCTGCGCGGCTGGGTGGGTTTCCGCCAGATCGGCATCCACGTGGAGCGCGATGCGCGCTATGCCGGAAAAAGCAAATACACGAGCCTGCGCCTGTTCAAGCTGGCCTTTGACGGCATTCTAGCGTTTTCCGTCGCGCCGATTCGCGCCGCTGCGATTCTGGGCCTCGTCGCGATCGGGCTTTCCGGCTCCTATACGGTCTACTCCGCCTGGGTTCGCCTGGTGCAGCACCGCTCGCCGCAGGGCTTTGCCGCCATCATCACCGTCGTGACGTTTCTTTCCGGGGTTCAACTGCTGTTCCTCGGCGTGATCGGTGAATACGTTGGCCGCGTCTTCGAGGAGTTAAAGGCCCGACCGATCTACGTCGTGTCAAAGGTGATTCGTGGCGGGCGGCAAGAACGCAATTCGGATCAGCAGAGCGACCACGCCGAACTGGCCGCAGTCTAACCATTCGTTGCTGTATCGACACCTACTGCGCGCAGAACTATAGCGGCAAGTCATATCGTGTTACGATATATTCGGAAGCGAAATGAGGGTTTGGATGGATCCGGCAACGCGATGGCTCTAGCCTGGAACCGCCTGGTGACGCGCGTTCGGCGCGCCACCCCGATCAGCGGGGATAATTTCTTCCTCATCTTGTCCGTCTTGATTGGCGTGCTGTCTGGGCTCGCGGTTGTGGCCTTTCGCCGCGCGATCGACCTCACCAGCCACTGGCTTTTTGGCGGCGGCGCTCCGATCAGCCACCTTCGATTGCTGCTGGTGCCCTCTGTTGCAGGTCTCGGGGTTGCTGCGCTGGCGATTCTGGCGTTTCCAGGCGTGCGCGGCAGCGGCGTCAATCAAACCAAATCGGCCGTGTACATCTACAACGGCTACATCTCCTTCCGCACGGTCATCGGAAAATTTCTGACGTGCGCTTTGGCCATCGGCAGTGGCCAGTCGCTTGGCCCGGAAGACCCTTCGTTGCAAATGGGCGCGGGCATCGCATCGGTGCTCGGGCGCCATTTGCCATTCTCGCGGGAGAAGCTGCGGCTGCTGGCTCCGGTGGGCGCGGCGGCGGGCTTGGCGGCGGCGTTCAACGCGCCGATCACCGCGGTGATCTTCGTGATCGAGGAGATCATCGGCACGTGGAGCGCCGGAATTCTTGGCGCCGTAATTCTGGCCGCCGCGTCGAGCGTGGTGGTGATGCGCCTATTCCTGGGCGCCGCGCCGATGTTCCGCATCCCGGAATACCGCATGGTCCATCCCACGGAGATGCTGGCGTACGCCGTTTTGGGAGTGATCGGCGGAATCGCATCCCTGGTTTTCGCCAAGTTTCTCTCATGGATGCGTGGACGCACGCGAACGCTTCCGCCATGGACACTGTACGTCCAGCCGGCCATCGCGGGTTTGGCCATCGGCGCGATCGCTTTCAAGTTCCCGCAAGTGATGGGCGCTGGCTACATCTCCATGGATCAGGCCATGACGGGCCATTTCTTGTGGCACATTCTGGCGCTGCTCGCTCTGCTGAAGATCCTAGCCACGGTGTTCTCGGTTTCCAGCGGCGCGCCCGGCGGGATGTTTGCCCCCACGCTTTTCGTCGGCGCGATGCTGGGCGCGGCGGTGGGGACGCTGCAAGCGCGATTCTTCCCGGCGTACACGGGCCCCGTCGGTGCCTATGCCTTGGTCGGCATGGGAACGCTCTTTGCAGGCTTCCTGCGCGTTCCGATGACTTCGGTCTTCATGGTGCTGGAGACCAGTGGCAATTATTCGATGATCCTGCCGGTGCTTGTTTCGAACACGATCGCGTATGCGGTCAGCCGGCGATTCCAACATTTGCCGATTTTCGATGTGATGACGGCGCAGGACGGCCTGAATCTGCCCTCGATGGAGGAGCATCGCGAGACACGCGTCCTTCGCGTGGAAGATGCCATGCGACCGCCGCCGGCCGTGACGCTTCATGCCGAGGAAACCGTGCAAAGCGCGTTGGCTCGCGCCCCTGAAACGAGCCACGCCACGCTGTTCGTCTCCTCGAGCACTGGCCGCTGGACCGTCGTCAAGCGCTCCGATCTCGAAGAAGCCGCGCGCCAGGGCCGGCAAGCCGAGCTTGTAGGCAGCGCCACGCCCGGCGAACGCGTTTCACGCCTGCATGCGGACCAGCCCTTGGAAGTGGCGCTGCGCTTTCTGCACGGGTCGGAGTCGTTGCCCGTGGTGCATCGAGCCCAGCCGCGCATTTTGCTGGGCATTCTCTCGCTTGAAGATTTGCTGGTCGCGTACCGCCGCACCCCCGACGGCGAATCGGCTGGGAGCGCCCCCGTCACACAGCAGACCCCTTAGTACGGCCGTACCAAAACTTCCAAACCACAAAATGGGACGGCTGCTCTATTGGTGCCGTCACACCCCGCAGCTATCCTGATCGCGTACCAAGGAAGCCGAGCGAATCGCCAAGGCGGTTGGAGCTGCACTCGGCGCGGTCAAGCGAATGTGCCCCGTTTGCGGTGGGGTGGCCCGCTGCGGCGGGCAGTGAGCGGTAAACGAGGAGGGGTTGTGACACAGAGTGAGCGCCGCAACGCACAGCGCTTCCACATCAGATTGCCGATGACGGTCCGCTGGACCGCCGGGAACGCCGTGGGCGAGGCGAACACGGAATCCATGAACGTCAGTTCCCGTGGCGTCTTCTTTCGGCTGCCCAAGAGCGTCAAGAATGGCTCGCCCGTCGAGATCCTTCTGACGCTGCCACACGAAATCACATTGGCCGGTCCGGTGCGCGTCCGTTGCTTGGGCCGCATTCAGCGCGCTGAGCCCGACGAAAGCGGCCGCGCCGACGTGTTCGGCATGGTTGCTGAGATCGAACGATACGAATTCCTGCGCACCGACGAATCGGCTGCGTAAAACGAGCTTGTCCACCACCTGCGGAGGCGGACAGGAAATGCCGGGGCGCTTTGGCCCCTCAGCTTAGCGCCCCGGCTTATTTTTCTGATTTATTCGTAACGAAGCGCGTCCACCGGATCGAGCCGGGCCGCGCGTGATGCCGGCACAATTCCCGCCGCAAGACTCACCAGCACTGCGAAGACGATTGCCCAGAACACCAGCCATAATGGTACTGACCAGATGTCCAGTGGCGGCAAGCCCTGGCGTCGGAAAAAGAACGCTGTGACGAAATTAATCGCGCGGCCGATCGCCCAGCCCAGCCCTACGCCGAACACTCCACCCACGAAGCCCATCGCGGCCGCCTCGATGAAGAACAATCGCCGGACGTCGCGATTGCTCGCGCCCAAAGCTTTGAGCACGCCGATTTCGCGGCGCCGCTCGAGAATAGCCATCACCAGCGTGTTGATGATTCCCAGCGACGCGACCGCCAACGCCAGGCTGCCGAAAATTCCCAAAAGAATATCCAGGACATAGAACAGCCTCGCTAGATTACGCGTCACGTCGAGAAGCGAAAATGTGCTGAAGCCCATTTGCTTGATCGTGGCTTCCACAAACGCTACCGACGCGGGGCCGTCAGTGCGCAGCGTCAGAGTCGCGTAACGCACGCCGCCAGCGCCGGACGCGGAGGCTTCGTCCATCACTTCACGCAGATCGCTGCCTTGCACCGGTGCGAGTTGTTCCGCAACTTTCAGCGGTATGTACGCGTTTGAGCCGCCGAAGCCTCCCGGGCCGACGCCCGGATCACCGGACACGACGATTCCGACAACGGTGAAATCCTTCTCCGTGGGAACGATGGAAAATCCCATGCCCATATCGATTGAGCTGGCTGCATTCGGGCTATTGGGTTTGCTGGAGTTGCTGGAGTTGTTGAGCGTGCTGCCTTCGCCGTGCGCCGGGAGCGTTGGCGCGCTCACCGGTGGCGCCGGCTGCGCTCCGCCGGTAAAGCCAGCGGGATGCTGCGGCGCGCCGCCTGTAATTTGGGCCGGGCGCTGCTGCCGCTGCGGAAAACGCAACGCTAGCGTTTTGCCGATCAGCGCGGCAGGTTGAATGTTCGCGGCGTCGGCCAGCGATTCGGCCAATTCCTCGCGCAAAATCACTTCGCTGGCATCCGGGCTCGAGAAAAAGTGGCCCTCCATATCCTCGAACGCGTCGTTCGAGCTCGCTGACGCAGGCAGGCCCGCCACCGTCGTGAGTTGGCCATGATCGCCCAGGCTCGCCTCAGCCGTGAAATGCACTTCCGAATAGACTTCGATGACGCCCGGCAAGCCCTCAATCTCTTTTCGCGCCGCTTCATCGAGAGGCCGGATTTCGGTGGATGCGCCGGCTGCGTTCTCATCGGTGTTTTGTTGCCGGCCGAAGCCGCCTGCGCCGCCGCGCGGCCTCGCGTCCGATTGCCGCGGGCGCACGTAAATCGAATCGAATAATCCGGTGCGCTCAAGCCGCCGCGAAGCGAATGCCTGCAGCCCCACGCCGAGCGAAAGCATGGCCACAAGCGACGCCACACCTACCGCAATCCCAAGCGTCGTAAGCGTGTTGCGCAGCACCGCTTCGCGCAGATTGCGTGACGCGAGTTCCGCCAGATCGCGCGCTTTCATCGCCGCTCCTCGCGTTCGATTCGCCCGTCGGAAATTGTGACGATGCGATCCGCAAAGCGCTCGGCCAGCGCTTGCTCGTGCGTCACCAGCACCACGGTCATCCCTTCAGTCGCGCCCGCCGCGTCGGCAGCGCCGGCGCCGCTCGGGTGATGCAGCCCTTCGATCAATTGCAGAATCTCTTCGCCGGTGCGCGTGTCCAGATTACCCGTCGGCTCATCGGCCAGCAGGATCGAGGGGCGATTCACCAGCGCCCGTGCGATCGCCGCGCGTTGTTGCTCGCCGCCGGAAAGCTGGCTGGGATGATGAGTGCGCCGCGCAGTAAGCAGCACGCGGTCCAGGGCTTCGCGGACGCGCGCAGGCCGCTCGGCGCGCGGCGTTTCGCCCAGACGCAGCGGCAATTCGACATTTTCTTCGAGCGTCATTTTCGGCAGCAGATGAAACGCCTGGAAGACGATGCCGATGGTTTGATTGCGGTGCCGCGCCAGCTCTTCGCCGCTCATCGTGCTCAGGTCGCGTCCATTGGCGAAAATCGCACCGGAGGTTGGCCGATCCAGGCCCGCCAGCAGATTGAGCAGCGTTGATTTTCCGGAGCCGGAAGCTCCAAGCAGCGCGACGTATTCCCCGCACTTGATTTCGAGCGAGAGGTTGTCCACGGCGCGCACTACCGCCTCACCCATGCGGTAATGTCGCGAGACCTCGATGGCGTTAAACGCGGCGCCGTTGGTATCCATTGTTGTTGAACTCACACTCTATCTACGCGCGCCAGGCGAAACAAGTTACAGCGCAATCATCACGCCTTCGACTCGAGCAGTGCTTTCAAACGTTCCAGGTTCGCCGACCAATACGCTTGCATTCGTGCGGCTTCTTTGGCGCTCGCCAAACGCGAATGCTCCACCGCTGTCTGCGTTTTCGCTTTGCCCTTCGCGTAGAACATTACGACCACGCTGGCCTTGCCGTTCTCCCACCCCGCGCGAATTGATTTATTCCGCGTGGCCGCACGGACTTCCAGTTTGACACCGCGCAGCCATTGCCTCCGCGCGGGCGCGCTGGCCCAAGCAGCGAACACGCGGCCCACCGGAAGATCGATCGTCTTGCTCGCAGAAATCGAAAAGCCCGTCGTGGTCTGATGCACCACGCGCCTCCCGCGTGCCCGTTCGTAACCGACCGTCACCATCTGAGACCACCACGACGGGAGGCCGGACTTGCGAAGATGCAACACGATCGCGCGGTGATCCCATTTCGCGGCGCCCGCTTTATCGAACAGCGCGCACCACTTCGCCCACGTTTTGCCGGTGGCGGCTTCCACTGCCGTATCGCTAATCGTCATTTTGTCTCCAAGATTTGCCCAAGGCTTCAGCGCTGTGATTTGCGACCCGCCGCGACGTCGACGTTGAACTGCGCCGATTTGTGGCGCGGCACGGTGATGGACTTCCAATTCTCTCCGGCGAAATGCTTTGCCAAATAGACGATTTGTCCCATGTGCATCGAGTAATGCGCAATCTGTCGATTGATCGCCTGCATCACCGAATGCGGCTCATTGCGGATCATCACGTTGCGCCCGAGGTCCGCGTCCGTCAGTTCCGCCAGCGCGTCGAAAACGTAGCTCCAGCCTCGCTCCCAAAGCGCCATCAGTTCCGCGCGCGTCGCCGGTGGCGCCTCAAATTCAGAATCGCGATTACGATCCGGCTTTTCGCCATCCGTCGTCAGGAAGTTCGTGAAGCGCGATCTCATGTTCCCTGCCAGGTGCTTCACGATGATCGCGATGGAATTCGATTCCGGATCGAGCGTCGCGAAAAGCGCTCCGTCCGGCGTCTGCTCCATCGCGCGCTCCGCGAGCTTCTTGGAATTGCGCAACAGATCGACCGAATCCTTGATGTAGGAGGTCGTGAATTCGTGTGCCATGCCGGGATTTTCCCTCGACTGAAAGCATCGGCGCAAGCAGGAGTCTTGCCGCGCGCGCAGCACGGCCGAGAACTATTTTGACTTTCACCCTTCGCGTTCCTGTGGTATCAAAATCGCCTCATGACTGTGGAGAAGGTCGTTCGATCCCAGTTTAGGGCGAGTTTTGTGGCGAGTTGCCTGGTGGCGATCCTGCCGGTCGTCGCGCTAGCGTTTGTTCCATCACTCGATTCGCCGTTTCTCGCGGCCAAAACAGGAGTGCTGCTTTTGGCCGGCGCGCTTGCCGCCGTGTTCTTGGCCGCGGGCGAATCCACCGTTAGCGGTCGGGCAGCCAGCGCAATAAATTTGGTACGACTCGCCGCCATCGCCTGGTGCGCGCTGATCTGCGCTTCGCTGCTGACCGCGAGGCACTGGGATGACGCGTGGCCGGCGATCGCGCCAATCGCGGCGACCGCGTGCATATTTCTGGCGCTGCTGCGCGTCCGCGTACCCGCCCCGAAGTTGTTCGCCGGAATCGCAATTGCTGCCGTCTGCGTTGCGCTTCTGGCGCTTGGTGGCCGCGCCGGTTTCGATCTGCCGCGAATTTTGGCCGGCGCGCCCGCGCCGGGCCGCATGCGCGCGGCCGCGACGCTCGGCAATCCTCTATTCGTAGCGTCGTTTCTGGCGGCATCGTTCTGGAGCATTCCCGGCCTCGATCGTTTGCGCCGGATCTGGCGCTTCGTCGCGATGGCGATCGTCCTGACCGGCATGGCGGCCACGGCGGAGCGGACGGTCGCGCTGGCGTTTGGCGTCGGCGCCGTCGTATACATCGCGTCCGGCGCAGCCGGCGGAGTGCGCCGGCGCGCGCTGCACGCGATCGCGATTCTGCTCGTCTGCGGATTGCTTTTTGGCGCGGCGCGTGCCGGCAATCCGCGCTCGTTTGACACCGCATTTCGCGGCCGCATTTTTCTTTGGACCACCGCCCTGCGCCACGTGACGCTGCTCGGCGAAGGTCCGGGCAGCTTCTATCGCATGTACAGCGAGAATCTGCTCGCGGAAGCGCAAGCCATCCCGCAGACATCCTTCCACTTCGTCCGATACGAAACGGACGCGCACAGCATCGCGGTCCACTCGCTTGCGGAGACAGGCGTGGCGGGCTTCGTCGCGCTCGCCGCGGCGTTCGCGCTGTGGTTTCGGATGGCGTGGGCTCGGCGCCACACCATCGCCGTGCGCTGCGCACTGGCGGGCGTCAACGCATTTTTTGCGGCGGGCCTCGTGGACAATCCGCTCGCGCGGCCCGAGGGCTTGACGCTCCTCGCGTTTTGGTTGGCTGTGCCGTGGCTGTTCGCGGACGCTGGCGATGCGCAGGTTTCTGAAGCGCCAATTCGCCGAGCTTCGCATCGTGGCTTGTTGCCGCGAATCGCGGCGCCTGCGTGCGTGGCGCTGGCAATTGTGCTCGTCGCCGCTGCGGGCGCGACGCTTTACGCGAGCTATGCAGTCGCGGCGGGCGTCGCGGCGGAAGGCCACGCCGATTGGGCCGCGGCCGAACGTTGGGATCGCGCCGCGCTTCGAGTGAACCCCGCTTCTCGCGACGCGCACTTCAATCTCGTTCGCGTGCTCTGTCAATCCGGGCGCTTCGACGCGTGTCTCGATGAGTCTGATCGCGCTCTCTCGTGGGTGAACGAAGCGGAACTCCACCTGATCCGCGTGCGCGCGCTCGAAATGTTGGGTCGCGATGCCGCCGCCCGCGAGGAACTGCTCGACGCGCGCGCACAATTTCCCTGGTCGGCCGAGTTGCAGCAAGAACAAATCGAAGAATGGACGGAACCACCAACCACGCCGCCCGTCGTCGTGGAACTTAATTCCGTAAGGAGCGCACCATGAAACGATTCCTTCCCGTGATCGTGCTGATTGCCATGCCAACAATTTGTTCGGCCCAGATCCCCAACATTCACAAGCCAACCTTCGGCGTTCAGCGGCAGAAGGCCAGCAGCCCGCAAGTCTCGCTGGCAGGCGTGCCGGGCAGCAGCGCCAGCTCGGCGATATCGTCCAATTCACCGCAGACACTGACGTTCAATATCCAAGGCATCGATGAAAGCAAGGGTGTGACCGTGAACGTGGGCCAGCCCTGCCACGCCGACAAGACGCCGCAAACAGTGAGCGCGGGAGTGTACAAAGTTACGTTAACGTTCGACACCGTGACCCAGACCGATACATGTTCGATCGAATTTCAAAGTGTGGCCAATTCGACCTCTGCTGAACTCAAGATCTGGGTGGCGGCGACGCAAACCGATCCCGGCATCGCGATATTCCAGCAGGCGAAATCAATTTCGATTCGCACCGACAACGGTAAAACGATTAATGCCGCCGTATCGAATCGCCAAATCATGGGCCCCAGCATGGCAATGCTGATGATCGATACCGATCAGGGCACGATCATGGTGACGGTGATTGCGCCGAACATGGTGCAAGTGAATTTGAACGGCTGCATGTTGCAGGGCACCGTCAACGGCTCGACTGCGAACGTCAAAGCGATGGCCGCGATGCCCGCGTGCAACGGGGCCAACAGCGGAACCGTCTCGGTAAAATAAGAGCGGCTGAATTTACAAAACAACGCGAAGAGTGACGACGAGTGCGGCGGCCGCGGCGTTGGCGACTGATATATACTCGCCGAGTGAACGCCGACCACGATCTTCTGCCCGCGTTGCAGCGCTACTGGGGATACCAATCCTTCCGTCCGCTGCAAGAGCGCGTCGTGCGCAGCCTGCAAAGCGGCCGCGACGTTTGCGTTGTGATGCCGACCGGCGGCGGGAAATCGCTGTGCTATCAGTTGCCCGCGGCGCTTTCGACAAAGACCGCGGTCGTGATTTCGCCGCTGATCGCCCTCATGCAGGATCAAGTTGCGCAGCTTTCGCAGATGGGCATCTCGGCGGCGCTGCTGAATAGCTCGATCGGCGCAAGCGAACAATCATCGATCGAGCGTGACGCCGCGGCGGGAAAATTCCGACTGCTGTATCTCTCGCCTGAGCGCCTCGCGCGCCCCGACACCATCGTCTGGCTGCGCACTCTGCCGCTTTCTTTTTTCGTGATCGACGAAGCGCATTGCATTTCCGAGTGGGGCCACGAATTTCGCCCCGAATATCGCCATCTGAGCCGTCTGCGGAAATTGCTGCCGGAATGTCCGATCGCCGCGTTCACCGCCAGCGCCACGCAGCGCGTGCGGCACGATATCATCGCCCAGCTTCAGCTTCGCGATTCGCACAATTACATCGCCAGCTTCCATCGCCCGAATCTGCGCTACCTGGTGCAACGCAGCGATCCGCGCACGCAGCCGGAAATGTTATTGCGCGCGCTGCAAAAGCATTCCATCGGCAATGTGATCGTTTACTCGCCGACGATCGCCCGCGTCGGCGAGACGGTTGAATTCCTCAAAGAAAATGGAATCGACGCGCTCCCATATCACGGCAAGATGGAGAACAAAACGCGCAGGCGCAATCAGGAGCGCTGGATGTCCGGTGAAGTACGCGTCCTGGTCGGAACGTTGGCCTTCGGATTGGGCATCAACAAAGAAGACGTTCGCGCCGTGATTCACCTGGCGTTGCCGAAATCCCTGGAGCAGTTCTATCAAGAGGCGGGCCGCGCCGGCCGCGATGGCCAGCCGGCCGATTGTATTTTGCTGTGGCAGAAACGCGACGCAGGTTTGCTCGCGCATTTCATCGGTCAAGTTGAAGACGGGGAAGAGAAGGAGCGCGCCTGGCAGCGCTATAACGAAATTCGCAGGTTCGTCGAGGCGTCGAGTTGCCGCCATCGGCAAATCTGTGCGCATTTCGGCGAAAAAACGAAGTGGGAATCGTGCCACGCATGCGATGTTTGCGGTTGCGATCTCGCGTGGCTCAGCGCAGCGCCCAAGTCCGAGCCCGCGAAAGCGCACAGCATTCCTGCGCACGCACCGCCAAAGCATCAGCGATCGCGGAAAGCGGCAAGGCCGCTCCACGCCACGATCCCCGCTGCGAACGTCAATCCAGAATTGCGCGAATTCTTGCGCGAATGGCGGCGAACCATCGCCAAGCGGCAATCGGTCCCCGCGTACGTGGTGATGCACGATTCCGCGCTGGATGATTTGTGCCGCAAATTGCCGCGCTCACTGGCCGAGATTCGCCAAGTTTTCGGATTCGGCGAGCGCAGAACCGAAATGTACGGCCCGCAGATCCTCGAGGCCCTCCGCGAATTCCGCAAAGAACCCCGCGCCGCGCATCAATCGAGCGATTGAAGTAAGCAGGCAATTGGTCGGGGCGTCCGGATTTGAACCGGAGGCCTCCTGCGCCCAAGGCAGGCGCGCTACCAGGCTGCGCTACGCCCCGACATGAAGTACGTAAAGATTATAAAGGACTTCCCAACAGAACTGTTGCTCCATCTGACCAATTTCGCCTCCAACTGTGCCAAAACTGTGCCAAATAGATTTCACTGAACCATCGCTGTGCCAGAATCCAACGGCATTTCATTGGCCTGGCGGTTGATTTTCTCCAGAGCTTCTCTCTTCATTTGCAGTTTCATTTGCGAGTAGCGTTTGAAGACCTGAGAGTCCCCTTGGCGAAGCAATTGTGTCACCCACTCGTCGGCTACGCCGCCCGCACTGAGGCGAGTGGCATACGTGGATCGCAAATCGTAAATCCGAAAGTAAGGAACCTTCGCTCGTCGGAGAGTCTTATGCCAAACGGTCCTCAATGCTACCTGGTGTCCCGTCGAATTCAAATCGCTGGGGAATAGAAACGGTCCATCTCCCGCAATTGCCAGTTGATCTCGGAATGCACTAATGGCAAGAGGCGTGAGTGGTACCTCAGCGATTCCGTTCGGAGTCTTGGAGTCCGGTATCCAAACAACCGCGTTTGGAAGGTCTAGTTGGTCTTTCTTCATGGACATTAGTTCCTTATAGACCCTAAGACCCGTCTCCGTGATGATCCGCACGATATTCCGCAAGTGTGGTTGGGCGTGCAGTTCAATTTGTTTCTGTTCTGACCAACTGACGTAGTGCGGTCGGAACAGACCCTTCACACGAACGGGAAATTCGACACCGGAACATGGGTTAGCGGGGAGCAATCTCTTCCTCACGGCAACGTTCAACACGCGCCGAAGGACGCGAAACTCCTGGTGTACCGTCGCAGGCTGCAAAACTCCTTTCTCTCTGAATCCAAGGGAAGACTTAATTCGGACTCGCTGGCGGAGACGATCTCTCAAGTAGAGTTCTATGTGGTCGGCAGTAAGATCCACCAAACTGTTCGACGAAAAAGCACCTTT
>JBEKDK010000076.1:0-15961 GCA_050014395.1 Candidatus Acidiferrales bacterium
CGAACAGTCCCATGGCGATGCGCCAATCCATCAATCCAGAAAGCGCCAGACCACCCATCAGAAATAATCCGCCGGCGGTGTCAATCATGTGGTCCACGTAAAAGCCGTAGCGTGGGCGCTGCCGGTTGCGGAGTCGCGCGATCGTGCCGTCGAGACTATCGCCGAACCAGTTCAGCGCGAGACAAAGAGTTGCGGCGAACAGCCAATTTCGATTCCGGCTCGCTAACGCGTAGCTTGCTCCGGCTGAAAGCATGGCGAGAAAGCCGAGTAGCGTAAGGTGATCCGATTGCACCCAGGCCGGCAAACGCGCCCCTAGCCAGATCAGCGCTTTTTTTTCGATTCCTGCGGTGAAGCTTTCCTGTAAACGCGTGGCATCGCGAAACTTTTTGGGGATGGCGGAAACCGCGCCGGCGCGTCCGCGCCCGACGATTGGAAGCGTTGCTTCTAGTTCTTGCGTTGGTGTTGCCATCTGTTTTCCTCTTTCTGCACCGCATCGTGCGATTAGGAACACGCTCATGGGTGCTTACCGCTCTCTGACGCGGAATCTGGGGACGGGCCGATAAGGGACACGCGGTTCAAAACCGCCTTGCGCGTAGCTCCCAGCGTGAATTCGAGCGATTCGCGCGGAACCTGTTCGATCAGCGGCGCGAGCATCCTTCCAAGGCCTACGGGGATATCGCGCGTCAGCGAAATGGATTCGCATTGCACGAAGACGCCGCGCGGCGTCTGCTCAAAACGCCAGTAAGAATTGATGCGCCACAGAAATCCGTGATCGTCGCTGGAAGAAAGCGCACGCTCATGCGCTTCTCCGGGCCGGACGATTTCCGCGACGCGCGTGCTGTTGGAGCGGCTGGTGACGCGATTCGCATCGAGCCGCGAGTAGTGAACCTGGTATTCGGTATCTAGGACGACGGTGAGGATGTCGGTCTGTTTCAGCCGAAGATAAATTGTGAAATCGTCTCCGGATCGCGTCAGCAGTTTCGATCGCTCCACTTCGGGCTTGTAATACTGTTGCTGGTGATCGTAGTCCTGCACGATGGCCAGCACTTGCGGCAGCGTGGCGCCGGGAATGAAAACGGTATCGACCCAGTGGTGAATCAGCGCGCCGGGCGTGGCGATCTCGGCGGCAGGAGCCGAAGTTGTAAGCTGCTCGGATACGACTTTGCCGTTTTCGAGCTGCGCGAGATCGGATTGGCGTTGCGCTTCGGGCAAATCATCGATTCGCAGAAACGCCGCGCCGGGCAGCTCCTCCGCACCCATTCGCTTTTCGGTTATCTGCACGTAACGCTCGAATCCCCGTGTGGCTTCGGGCGTAAGCTGTGCGGCCACAGGCGCGGGCACCGAAAGCCATGCCGCAAAAATTGAAATCACAACTTGAATTTTCAGCGTGCCTCGCATCGGTTCCTCCGTTCGCCCGAAAGATCGCGCAGGAACAGAAACAAGACAATGCACGCGCGCTCATTCGTACGACGCTTCCGAATCATTCCGTAATCGCATGAAAAGCACAGACTTGGAGCGACGCATCATCTAGAATGAAGTCGATTCCCGCGGGAGATAGATCGGTGGAAGAGGTGCAAAAGGCCGCTCGAGTGGTTCGCTTCGGCGTTTTTGAGCTCGATCGCCAATCCGGTGATCTGCGCAAAGACGGTATGGCGCGGCCGCGCCTGCAAGGGCAGCCGCTGGACGTCCTGCTCCAATTGCTGGAGCGGCCCGGCGATATCGTGACGCGCGAGGAGTTGCGCGAAAAACTGTGGCCTGCGGATACGTTCGTGGACTTCGATCACAGCTTGAACGCGGCGGTGAATAAACTGCGCGATGCGCTCGATGATTCCGCGAGCAATCCGCGATTCGTTCAGACTTTGGCGCGGCGTGGCTATCGTTTCATCGCGCCGGTCGAGACGCGCGAAATCGCGCAAAGCCCGGCCGCCTCGGCGACTGTGGATCGTGAAGAAGCTTCGCGCCGCGCAAGGCTTTTGAGCGATGCGCGCGACTTGCCAAAGGTTCCGCAAGGGACGGCGCGTTTGCTTTTTTCGCTGATCCAACTGCTGTACCTGGGAATTTACATTGCGGCGCTGGCCACTCTGCATATCGAGGATGCGTTTCTTTCGGAAAGGACCAATTACGATTACGCTGCTTTGCTCCTCACGGTCCTAATCGCAACAGCGGCTACGGGCGTGGCGGTACGATTGTATTTATTGGCCGCGGCTATTTTTGGATTTGGCGGCCTCACGCGGCAAGTTCTTCGCTTGTTTCCGGCAATTTTCGCGCTGGACGAGCTGTGGGCGCTCTCGCCATTTCTGCTGCTGGATCGAATCGGAATCGGCCTGGTGATGGCGATGATGGCGGCGCTGCTGTTTCTGCCGTTCTCGCAACGAAGCATTCTGCTGATGGGCGATAGCGGCTCGAATTCTGCCAGCAATTCTTAAAAAGTATTCTCCGCACACTTCGCGAGGCTGGCCCAGGCGCGCGCGGCATTCGACTGCGGCTTGAAGTGTGCGGCAAGAGGCTCATGGATGCCCTTATTATTGACACCCGTTCTGCGCGGCTGGTAAGAATGTGCGGTCGACGATGAGTTCGCGCAACAATCGCTCGCCCATGGAACATCGGACCGGAAACCCATGAATCGAAGAGATCTTCTGAAGCTGGGTGCTGGAGCGATGTCCGGTTTCTACCCAGCAATGGCCGCAGCGCGGGCGAAATCGAAGGACGAAGGCGGGAAGCGCCACGAAGATGCCGAGCAATGGGGCGTCTTCGAGGCATCCTTCGACGGCCCTTCGACGGGCAATCCCTTCGTCGATGTAACTTTCGGCGCGCGCTTCACTCTCGAAAATCGCACCGTGAATGTCCCCGGCTTCTACGATGGTGGGGGCGTGTATCGCGTGCGCTTCATGCCGGACGCGGCGGGCGAATGGTCGTATGAGACCGTCAGCAATGTCGCGAGTCTCGCCGGACAGACCGGCACTTTCCGCTGCGTCGCTCCGTCTGCGGGCAATCATGGACCGGTTCAGGTGGCCCACACATTTCATTTTGAGCATGCCGACGGCACTCCTTATTTTCCATTCGGCACCACTTGCTACGCGTGGGCATTTCTGGGCGAATCCCTCGAAGAAGAAACGCTCCGCACACTGAGCGCGGGCCCCTTCAATAAAGTGCGCATGTGCGTGCTGCCCAAGCCGGTAAACAATGCGCCGCTGTTTGCATTCCCCTTCGTGCGCCACGCCGATGGCACGAACGACCTGACCCGGCTGAATCCCTCATATTTCCAGCACATCGAAAAGCGCGTGCAAGATTTGATTCAGATGGATATTCAGGCCGATCTGATTCTGTTTCATCCGTATGATTCGTGGGGCTATAAGTCAATGCCCGCGGATGCCGACGACCGCTATCTTCGTTACGTGATCGCTCGCTTTTCCGCGTACAGAAACGTCTGGTGGTCGATCGCCAATGAATACGATCTGTTCAAGGACAAAACTCCGGCCGATTTCGATAGATTTTTCCGCATCGTACAGGAAGTCGATCCATCACAGCATCTGCGTTCCATCCACTACAGCAAAGTGCTCTACGACTACGCGAAATCGTGGGTCACTCACGCGAGCTTGCAGAATTACGCCTTTGACCGCGCCGCGGAGTGGCGCGAAGCCTGGAACAAACCGATCATCTACGACGAGATTCAGTATGAGGGCAACATCGCGCGCCGCTGGGGCAATCTTTCCGCGCAGGAGATGACGCGGCGCTTTTGGTTAGCCGCGGTGGCGGGTGCGTATGCGACTCACGGAGAAACTTATGTGAGCACACACGGCGAGCCCGAATCGGCCGACGGCGGTGCGATGCGCGGACAAAGTCCCGCGCGAATCGGCTTTCTGCGGAAACTGGTGGAAGGATCCACGTCCATCGGGCTCACTCAGTTTGAAGGAACCTATTATCTTTCTGCGGGCGAAGCAGGCCAGCTCTATTTGTACTTTTTTGATTACCACCAGCCCGCCGAATATGAATTTCCACTACCGCAAGATTCGAAGTTCAGCGCGGAGATCATCGATCCATGGGAGATGACGATTACGCCGGTGGCAGGCACGTTCAGTGGAACCAGTAAATTGGCTCTCTCAGGAAAACCATACTTGGCCGCACGATTCCGAAAGATCGCCTAGTGAGGCCCCGTGGCTCACATGTTTCAATCACGTCTGCCCGGGAATAGCACGTTCGAAATGGAAATTGGGCCTTACGATGTGCTGAGCTTCATTCCCGAAAACACTTTCGTTGAGCCAGCGGTTTATTTCCCAACAGCGCGGCCGGCCCAGCCGCCGAACCAAGGTTGGCTTTTTGAGAACTGAGGAGTTGTCCATGCCGGGAATTGCACGAAGCGTTTCGTTCGGAGCGATTGCTCTAGCTCTCACGCTCTGGCTGCCAAGCGTCTATGCGCAGTCTCCTCCGCAGAGTAAATCGCAGAGCCCATCAGCGGTCCAGTCTCCCGGGCGAGCGGCATTACTACCAGTGCCTCGACCGTGCGCGATCCTGAACGCTCATGTTGGCCTCCACGATGACAGTGTTCACCACAACCAGCACGTCGCGATCGACACGCAGCGAATCCAATACGCGCTCGATTCGTGCAATCCTGGGCAGGCCGTCGTCCTCGAATCGCAAGGGGAAAAGAATGCATTCCTCGCCGCGCCGCTGATTGTCCCGCGCGGAGTGACGCTGTTCTTGGAAGCTGGCGTGACGCTCCTGGCCTCGCGCAACCCGCGCGATTACGACATCGCCCCATCCAGTTGCGGCGCCCCAAAAACCGATAGCGTGCAATGCAAGCCGTTCGTGTTCAGCTACCAAGCGGCGTACAGCGCGATCATGGGCGCGGGAACGATCGACGGCCAAGGTGGAACCGTATACAGCTTCGGCGAAACGTCATGGTGGCAGAGGCAACGAGCTGCGCAGAAAGCCGGCCAGCATCTCAGTGCGCCCGATTTGATCTCCGATTATGAGTCGCAAGGATTTCAAGTGGTCGGCGTAACTTTGCGCAACGCTGCCGGAACGCATTTGGCCATCTTAAAAACGCCGGGCTTTTCCGCCTCGCATGTGGTGATCGATTCGCCGGCGAATTCCACTGCTGGGCCGGGCATTCTGCTGAGCAACTCGGTGAACGCCAATATTGACGGCGCGTGGATCACGACGCCGGCGGAGGCGATTTCTCTCGAGGCCAGCATCCTCGGCCCGACCACGCATGCCCGGCTGCGCGATCTGCACATCTATGGCGGCAAGGGTATCGCCATCGGCGATGCCCACTATGGCGACGCGTACGACATCCAAATCGATGACGCCGTCTTGGATAGCGCGGGCACGGGGCTGACGCTGCAACTCGCCGGCGCCGACGGCGCGCATTTGCGCGATATTCGCTTCCAAAACGTTTGCATGATTGGCGTCGCGGCTCCTTTGCGCGCCATCGAAGTGAACGGTCAAAGCAGTACGTCGATTCCGGCCGCAAACGCAATCCAGTTCGACAAGGTTTCCGTCGCCGGGAAAGGCGTGCTCGGCGACAACGGCTTGCAGCCCGGACCCGCTGCGAACTGCGGAGATCTGCGCTGGTTTCACGTGCCGCCCAGCCTGCAATTTGCGCCGGTCTTGCAAGAAGATGTCCCGAAGCCCGGCACGAAGCATTCTCTGATTGTCGCGCAGGATGGCACCGGGGATTTCCGCTCCATGCAACGCGCAGTCGATGCCCTGCCCGATGACGGTGGGTTCATCTCGATCAAGCCCGGCGTCTATCGTGAAGTAGTCACGATCCGCAAGCCGCACGTTTCCGTTAGCGGAGATCTCACGGATCCGACGGCCGTCACCATCATCTACGACAACGGCGCGCCAAAATCCGGCGGCACGTTCAACAGCGCAACCGTATTCGTCGAAGCTGACGACGTTTCGCTCGATCACCTAACGATCACCAATAGTTTCACGCCCGGGGGTGGCCATGGCCAGGCTGTCGCGCTGGCCACGACCGGCGATCGCGATGCGTTCCGGTGGCTGCGCCTCCATGGAAATCAGGACACGCTGTTTGCGTCGGCCAAGTATTGTTACGGCGACTATGGTCCCTGCGTCGCGGCGCGCCAATATTTTTTCCACTGCTTTATTGAAGGCGACACCGACTTTATATTCGGCGACAGCGTGGCCGTGTTTGATCATTGCGAATTACACGGCACGGATTCGGGCAGCGTGATGTTCACCGCGCAAAGCAAACATTATGCGGAAGAGGAAAGCGCCTACATCCTCGATCATTGCACTCTGACGGCAGAGCCACGCGTCGACGGAACCGTCATCTTGGGGCGCCCATGGAGACCTCACTCGACGGTCGTTTATCTGCACACGCAGATCGACGCAAATGTGGTTCCGCAAGGCTGGGGAGAATGGCCGCGATTCGGCATTCCCAGTCTGCCGATCGCCTACTATGCGGAATTCGATTCCGCAGGACCTGGCGCGAACCCCACAGCGCGCGAACCGTATTCCCACCAGCTCACGCCTGCTGAAGCGGAGCGCTTTTCGCCCGCGCTTTGGCTGGCAGGCAAGGACGGTTGGAGTCCGGCCGCGCAGTAATTCAAAATCGAATCATCCTGGCGGTGTACGCGTCGACTGAAGGCTGCGCTTGCGCTCAGCAGATTTGGATTAGGTCGATGGAAAGCAGACTCGCCAGTTTTTGCAGTTTACTTGCAATGTGGCCCACTCCCACCGCGCAATGATGCGCGGGGCCTTGGTGATTCCAATCGTTCATGAACTTTCTGGCGCCGCCGGGGAACCGGTATCTGCTGTTGGTATTCCCGATTTCGAGAATGGGGCCGGGTTCGGATTCTCCTTCGGCAACGACGAGCTTGAACCCTTTCGCGCGATCTTCGACCACAGAAAGCAGGGTGACCGGCCCGAATTTCACCGTCATCTCGACGGATAGACCCTGTCCGACTTTGCCGTGATAGACGCGCAGCGGTCGCACCTTCGTCTTGCCTTCCGCGATGGCCACGTGCCCTGGCCCGTCATGGCCCATGAGCACTTGATCGGTCGAGAAATCGACAGCGTAATATTCGGTGAAGGACCCGCCCACGCCGAAACTATCCATGATCTTCATCGCCAGCGCATTCTTCACCTCGTACTCGCCGGCGACCGGAATGCCGCGCGCCGTCAGCAGTGAAGTTCCCAAAATGATGGAACTCATCGTGTCTTCGTTGGCGGGAATTCCGGAGCCTTTGTAGTAGTAGGCCATCGATGTCAGATCGTTCTTCTCCACCAGACGATCTAACGCCACCGAGGTTTGGGCTGCGCGAACCAGCTCGCTTTCAAGGCAATCTGGCTGAACGTCAAATTCTCGACGGAACACTTCCAGGCGCTGCGCGATTTCTTTCTCTGCGACATCTTCCCGAAGCCGGCTTAGCTCATCGACCTCCAGCAACTCCACGTGCCCGCCGAAAGTGACGCAGAGCTGCGTGTAGTCCGTCACGATGTCCAGCATCCCGTTGTAGTAATGCCCCATCAGTCCCAGCCGATTGTGGCTGAGCTTTTTCGCAACCTGCGCCGCTTCGGTCCACTCCTGCACCTCCGCCCAACACGCCGGGTCGCCGTGGAGAACTCCGGTGACTTGGTGAAACGGAATACCCGCGCGAGAAAGAACGTTGGCAATCTCCGGCAGGGGGCACGCCGAACAATAGGTCAGCCATTCGCCCGTCATTTTCGTGCGATCCTCGAGACGATTGAAGGTCGCATAGTCAATCGCGGCTTCCGGCTGCAACATCAGAACGATCACGGGGATCTTGGCGTGCCGCAATATCGGCAGCACTGTGGCGGACAGCGCGTATGTCGTCACATAGAGAAAAACAATATCCACATCCGCCGCGCGCACATCATGCCCGACCCGCGCGGCCATCTGCGGCGAATCAACCAGGCCAAAATTGATCAACTCCGCGCCGCCAGCGCGGAGTTTATCCGCCACCTCGCTCGTGTAGCCTTCTAGGCGCTGCTTCAAGCCCATGAACTGAGGCCAGTAAGCATCCAGACCAATGGAAAATAATCCGATTCGCAACCGCGACATTTCTGAAGACATGACAGATTCCCTCGCCATTCAAACGCACGGATCTCGATTGCAACGGTTTCTACCGAGAATATAGTATGCCCAGACCGTAACGCGCCAATCGAAGTCTTGAACCATTTGCCCTTGCCGCCGTTACGGCGCGACAATGACTTTGGCGTCGAGCCAGTCCCATGCCAGAAACATTGACACTCATCCACACCTCCCCTGTGCTGACGCCCGTATTTGCCTCGCTCTGCAAGCAACATCTGCCGGACGTCGCGATCTTCCGCATGGTGGATGAGAGCCTGATCCGCGATACGATCGCGCACCAGAAACTCCGAAAGCTCACCGTACGCCGCTTGATTTCCATGATTGATTCGGCGCAGGCCGCCGGCGCAACGGCCGTGATGGTCACGTGCTCGTCGATCGGCCCGGCGGCGGCACTGGCGCAAAAACTGTTCGATATTCCGGTGTTTCGCGTGGACGACGCGATGGCAGAGAAGGCCGTCGGCGCGGGGCGACGGATTGGCGTTTTGGCAACGCTGAGCACCACGTTAGAGCCGACGCTGGCTCTGCTTTCCGAAAAGGCGGCAGATGCCGGACGTCCCATTGAACTTCTCGAGGTACTGTGCGCAAACGCCTTCGATGCCGTCCTCGCCGGCGACATCGAAACACACGATCGCATCGTGTCTGAAGCGCTTCTGCAGCTGGCATCGAAAGTGGATGTGATTGTTTTGGCGCAAGCGTCTATGGCGCGCGTACTTAGCACGATGCCTCGCGGCAGCATTCCTGTTCCTGTGCTGTCCAGTCCCGAGCTTGCTGTTCTTCAGGTGAGGGACGTACTGCGCATGCGCGCACAATCCCACGGAAAAGACGTCGATTGAAGCGCCAGGGAGCCGTTCGACGATTCACCCGTGGCAGAATTCTCGGTCTGGTTACCTGCCGTCGTTCTGTGAATCGGCAGGATTTTGGGCGCGGAGGAAAGAAAAAGTGAGAGGATAGACGTGGTACGCGCTCGAATTTTGCAGCGACACACGAAGTGAGCCAATCGAGGTGTTATGAAGATCATTCAGCTTGCGGACGCAAAGCGCTATCCGCGTATGACGACCAGTGAGTTGCGCGAAACATTTCTGATTGACGATCTTTTTCATCCCGGCCAGATCGACGCTGTTTACGTCGATCTGGATCGCACGATCATCGGATCGGCCGTCCCCTTGCAGCAACCTCTGACGCTCGGCGCGGACCCGGAATTGCGGTCGTCGTACTTTACGGAGCGACGCGAACTTGGCGTCTTGAATATCGGTGGCAAAGGCGCGGTCCGCGTCAACGACCGGGAATTTCCCTTGGCTAATCTCGATTGCCTTTACGTCGGGCGCGGAAATGAGAAAGTTTCGTTTCTCAGTAAATTGGCGAACGAGCCAGCCGAGTTTTATTTGTTGAGCTATCCGGCACACGCCGTCCATCCCTCCAGTTCCATCCAGGGATCCAAAGAGCCGGCGCTGTCGCTAGGCGCGCCGGAATCTTGCAATCAACGCCAGATCAGGAAGCTGATTCATCTGGATGGAATCAAGAGTTGCCAATTGGTGATGGGTTTCACCGAGTTGGCCTCGGGAAGCAATTGGAACACCATGCCTCCGCACACGCACATGCGGCGCTCGGAGGTCTACATGTATTTCAATCTCCCGGCGGAAGACAGAGTGCTACACTTGATGGGCCCAGCCGAAGAGATCAGAACAATCGTCGTCGGGAACAAACAGGCGGTGATTTCGCCCGGTTGGTCGGTGCACGCCGGCGTCGGGACGCGAAATTACACGTTCTGCTGGGGAATGGGCGGCGAGAATCAAGTTTACACGGACATGGATGCACTGAAGATTTCGGACCTACGCTGATCGCGACGGACCGCTCGCGAATCCAAGGCACGGAAAGGGGTTGACGCGTGAGCATTCTCGAAGCTTTTAACCTGCGGGGAAAAAATGCGCTGGTGACCGGGTCGTCCCGAGGGCTGGGTGCCGGCATGGCGATCGCGTTGGCTGAAGCGGGCGCGAACGTTGCCGTTCATGAGTGGGCCGAAAAGCCGGCGGCGACTGCGGAAGCCCTCCGCAAGATCGGTGTGAAACACGCCGCGCTGGTTGGTGACGTGCGCCAGGCTGACGTGTGCTATAGGCTGATCGACGAAACGGTTGAAGCGTTCGGCTCCATCGACATCCTCGTGAACAATGCCGGCACGATTCGCCGCGCGCCCGCCGAGGATTACTCCGAGTCGGATTGGGCCGACGTTTTGGAGACCAACTTGACCGCGGTCTTCCGGCTGAGCCAACGCGCAGGACGGCACATGCTGCGGCAGGGATCGGGCAAGATTGTCAGCGTCGCATCCCTTTTAGCCTTCCAAGGTGGCATTTACGTGCCCGCTTATGCTGCTGCAAAGGGCGGCGTGGCGCAGTTGACGAAGGCGTTGGCAAATGAATGGGGGTCCAAGGGCATCAACGTGAATGCTATCGCGCCCGGCTACATGAGCACCGATAACACGGCAGCGTTGCGAAGCGACCCGGAACGCGCGGCCCAGATTCTGCTAAGAATACCCGCCGGCCGCTGGGGATTTCCCGAAGACCTGGGGGGAACGGTGGTTTTTCTGGCGTCCGCGGCTAGTAACTACGTGAATGGACACGTTTTGGTGGTCGATGGAGGATGGCTGGCGCGCTGAAGCTCCGATTCAGCACCGATTGCGAAACATGGCGTAGCATCTCCGCTCTCCCTCTGATACAGTGCCGCACAAGTTACCTGCGGTGTCCTTATTGATCGGAGGCCACGATGGCCACGCTTGATCTTCGGCCGCTCTCGTTGGGAGAGCTCCTCGATCGCACATTCACGTTATACCGCTCGCATTTCCTCCTATTTATCGGGATTGCGGCGATTCCCAATGCGATGATTTTTGCAATTCTGCTCATCCCGGGCCTGGCTCCCTGGATTTTTCCGACGCCGGCCCATCAGAATTCTCCAGGCGGTACATCCGCAACTTCACCCTTATTCATCATCGTGGTGATCTTGGTCTTTTTGGCTGCCGTCATCGTTTATTTGGTGGCGATCCTTTGGTCGCAGGGCGCCACCGTGATCGCCGTCTCAGAACTTTATCTCGGTCGCACCACCACAATTCGCGAGGCCTACCGGCGTGTTTGGAGAGACGTGGGCACAATATTTGGCGTGGCAGTGCTGAGCGGACTCGCGACCGCGGGTGGATTCATCCTCCTGATCATTCCTGGGATTTACATCGGGTGCCGGTTGGCCGCCGGCGTTCAAGCCGCGGTGCTTGAAGATATTGGACCACGAGACGCGCTCGGCCGGAGCTGGGAGCTTGCAACGGACAATGTGGGTCGCGTGTTTCTGATTTATGTGCTTTATTTCGTCCTGGTTTATGCGGTCGTCCTTATGATCAGCGCACCGTTCACGTTCGGAGCGGCATTCGTGAAGGGCAATCCCAACGTGATACTGCTACTCACAATCCTGGGGCAGGCTGGAAACTTCATCGCCCAACTCCTGGTGACTCCGTTTATAACAATCGCGATGTCGCTCTTCTATTATGATATGCGCGTGAAAAAGGAAGGGTTCGACCTTCAGGTGATGATGAACCCTCTTGGCAGGGTCGCACCGGCGGCGAACGCGCCGCCCAGCATGTTCTCGT
The DNA here is from genome assembly GCA_050014395.1 of Candidatus Acidiferrales bacterium. Taxonomy (GTDB): domain Bacteria; phylum Acidobacteriota; class Terriglobia; order Acidiferrales; family UBA7541; genus DASPOJ01. Next base: position 11,709 of record JBEKDK010000076.1, read on the forward strand.
AGATTTGCTTTAGGGTACCGACTCGATGAATCTCGGCTGCCGATGAAATCGACTATCTTCCGGTTGGCCTTGGGCCTGATCTTCATCTCTGCGTTTCTCGCGCCGACAACGGGCGCCCGCCCCCAAGAATCATCGCCCCAGAGCGCGAGCCCGGCATCGAATCCCCTGGACGCCACCACATTTGCGGCGGAGCTGCGCCGCATCGCAGGCGACATAAATAAAAATCATTCGGCGGCGCAGCAGATTGCCCAGATCCGCGCCAGCCTGCCCGAGCAGTGGGAAGTTGTGACATCGGATGGCCATTACAACATTTCGAGCAAGCCGCTCGCGTCCTTCCTGGAGCGCGCCCAGCAAGATCCCGCGCAAAGGACCACCCAGATCGCTAACGCGATTCGGTGGCTCGATCATCTCGCCCGAGAAGCAGACAGCTACATTACTTCCGGATCTTCGAACGATTCCGACGCGCGCATTGCTCTTGGCCAGATATTGGGGCGACGCGAGTTTTCCGGACTGCGCGCGCCGAGCGCGGCGGATCGGCTCCGAAACGAAATCATGGATAGGATCCTGCGCATCGTTATGTGGTTTCTCAGTCACATGGTGCGACATTCTACGACCGCCACGATCTTTTATTCTCTCCTGCTCGGCGCATTGGTTCTCTGGCTAGGCTTCATGCTGGTCCGTTTTTGGACGCGTCGTGCACACCTTGAGGAATTGCAAGCGCCGCAAGCGGTGGCCTTCGCACGCTCGTGGCAAGACTGGATTCGCGACGCTCGCGAGGCGTCAGAGCGAGGCGATTTCCGCGAAGCGATTCATTCCACATATTGGGCGGGAATTTCGTATCTCGAAGCGGTCGAGCTGATCGACCCGGACCGGACGCGCACGCCGCGCGAGTATTTGCGGCTGCTTTCGAAGACCGATCCGCAGGCGGCGACGTCGCTCGAGAAACCCCGCGCGGCTCTTGCATCGCTCACGACGCGCCTCGAGCAGGTCTGGTATGGCCGCCGTCCCGCCAGCCGCGAGGATTTCCTGGACTCCATGCAACAAATTGAGGGGCTCGGATGCCAGCTGCCTTAGACGCCGCCGATCGCAAACTTCTGCTGATTGCCGGCGCCGTTCTATTGCTGCTCCTAGGTGCGGTCGCTTTTGAGACGCCGCCCACCGAAGAAATAGGTGAATCCACTCCCTCGACGTACTATTCCGCGCCCGGGGGCGCGCGCGCAGCCTATCTGCTACTTCAGGCGTTGCACTACAACGTGCAGCGATGGGAGCGTTCGCCACTGGAGTTGCCGGATGATTCTGCGGGCTCGATCTTGATTCTTGCCGATCCGGATCCAACTGAATCTCCGAGCGCCGCCGAGCGCCGTGCCTTGCAACGCTTTGTCGTCTCAGGCGGCCAGGTGCTTTTCACCGGATCTCAAATCGAAAGCTTTTTCGCGGACGCAAAGGTCGCCGAATCTGAGCAATCGCCAGAACCGAAAAATTACACGGCCAATATTCCCAGCGCTCTTACGCGCGGCGCAACAACAGTAAATCTTCAGCCGGGAGCGGCGTGGGGCGAACTCGGGCCCTCCCAGGTGGCCCTCTACGGCGATGCGGATTCTGCCGTCATCGTGAGCTGGCCGATGGGCAACGGCCGAATTCTCTGGTGGGCGGGACCCACTCCGCTGACAAACGCCGGGATTTCAAGTGCGCAAAATTTGAATTTGTTTTTGAATGCGATGAGTGTCTCTGGCTCCGCGGATTCCGCGCCGGCGCAAATCTATTGGGACGAATATTTTCACGGCGAACGCAGTTCACTCTGGAGTTACATGCAGAATACGCCGGTGGCTTGGGGAGTTTTGCAACTCGGTGTGCTAGCTGTCGGCGTCCTGTTTACCTTCAGTCGGCGCAGCGGCCCAACGGCGATCCCCGCCGTCGTTTCGCGCCTTTCTCCTCTCGAATTCGTTGACACGCTTGGCGGACTTTACGAGCGCGCACACGCGGAACCCGCCGTGATTGGCGTCGTCTACCAGCGATTCCGCACGCTTCTCACGCGCCAAATGCGCTTGTCGTCGCAAATTGACGACGCAACGCTCGCCACGGCAATCCGCGCCCGCCTCGGCCGGGAATTCGTTGACTTGCCGGACGCGTTGCGGCGCGCCGCGGACGCGAGCCGCGCTCCGAAAGTTCCCCCGGCGGGGGCGCTCGCGTTGATCCAGGAGTTGGAGCACTATGAAGAGCAGCTCGGTTTAAAAAAGCCAGGACCAGAGGAGAAATCCTAATCGTGGAACACGTCTCACGTTTGGCGACGCACGTTCGCACGGAAATGTCCAAAGTAATCATCGGCCAGCACCAGATCGTGGACCAGCTTCTGCTGGTGGTCATCTGCCGCGGTCACGCTCTGCTGGAAGGCGTGCCAGGCCTGGCCAAGACGCTCGCCGTGAAAACGCTCGCGCGGATTTGCGGCTTGGGATTTCAACGCGTGCAATGCACGGCCGATTTGATGCCCGCCGACGTGATGGGCACCAATATCTTTCACGCCGCCACCAGCAGCTTCGCTCTGCATCGCGGGCCCATTTTCACCGATCTGCTGCTCGTCGATGAAATTAACCGGACGTCTCCGCGAACACAGGCGGCGCTGCTCGAAGCGATGGAAGAACGCCAGGTCACCATCGACGGAACGCGCTATCCGCTAACGGACAATTTCGCCGTTTTCGCCACGCAGAACCCAATCGAATTTGAAGGCACCTATCCGCTTCCAGAGGCGCAGCTCGATCGCTTCCTGCTGAAGATCCGCATCGATTACCCATCCGCGCACGAAGAAGCGGAAATCCTGATGCGATTCGAGCAGGGATTCGATCCCGCTCACATGGATCGCATTCCGATCGTGCCCATCGATCCGGCGTTGCTTGCGGCCGCGCGGCAGGAGATCGAGCAAGTGCGCGTGGAGCCGACGCTCCATTCTTACATCGTGGCGCTGGTTCGCCGCACGCGCGATTGGCCGGCGATTTCTCTCGGCGCGAGCCCGCGCGCGGCCATCGGACTTCTTTTTGTGGCGCGCGCACTGGCCGGCGCGGAAGGCCGCGATTTTCTGATTCCCGACGATATCAAGGCCGCGGCCCCTCCCGTTTTGCGCCATCGGATTTTGTTGAAACCGGAGGCGGAGCTGGAAGGGTTGACCTCCGATCAAGTGATTGCCGAAATCCTGGCGACGATCGAGGTTCCGAAGTGAACGAAGCGCAGCCTCTCACGCCGCTGCCCGCAATCGCGCGCGCCCGGCCCAACGGCCGGTTGGCGTACGGATTCGCGCCGCGCTTTTTCTTGGCCCTTCTTCTAGGACTCGTGTGGCTTGGCCCGGCCTGGTGGTTTCGTCAGTGCATCGCGGCGATGCTTCTGTGGGACGCGTTGGCTATCGCGGTTTGGATTTGGGATTTGACGCAGTTGCCGCGCCCCGATCAATTGGAAGTGCGCCGCGTTTGGCGCGCGCGGCCAGCGCTCGGTGTTCCGGCCGAAGTCACGATCGAGCTTCGGAACGCCGGCAAGCGAGGACTCCGCGCGCGTGTGGTGGATGAAACGTGCGCCTCGCTGCGCCTGGATCCGCCGACGATCGAACTCAAGGTCAGAGGCAACGCATCGGCCACCGCGCGTTACCCGATTCTGCCTGCTGAGCGTGGCGATGCGAAACTGGGCCGAACCTTCGTTCGCTACGTGACTGGCCTGCGCTTCGCCGAGCGCTGGGCCGTCGCCGACACACAGCAAACTGTCTGCGTGCTCCCCAACCTCGAACAGGCCAAGCGCCACACTCTGCTGCTAATTCGCAGCCGCCAAATCGAAACGGAAAAGAGGCGCCGGCGCCAGCGCGGAATCGGCCGCGAGTTCGACGGCTTGCGTGAATATCGCGAAGGCGACGAGCTCCGCGATATTTCATGGACCGCGACCGCGCGGCGAAATCACCTGATCACGCGCGTCTTCCAGATTGAGCGCAGCCAGGCGGTCTGGCTCGTGCTCGACGCCGGGCGGCTGCTTCGCGCGCAAGTGCCAGAGCCGGTTCATGGCCAGCGGTTTTCCAAACTCGATTATTCCGTGAACGCCGCGCTCTCGCTTGCGCAGGTGGCGATGTACCGCGGTGATCGCGTCGGCTTGGTCGCCTACGGACGCCGCGTGCAGCAACGACTGAACGCAGGTCGCGGGCATCGCCAGCTACGGGCCATCGTTGAATCTCTGGCACAGGTTCACGCGGAGGCTTCCGAAGCGGACCACGGCCGCGCGGTGCG
>JBEKDK010000077.1:0-15916 GCA_050014395.1 Candidatus Acidiferrales bacterium
CCAGTAACTTCAAGTGCTCCAGATCGACTGGCTTTTGGATGAAGTCGAACGCGCCATCCTTCATCGCCTGCACGGCTTCTTCGATCGAGCCAAACGCCGTGATGATGATCACAGGAACCGTCGGATCGGCTTGCTTCGATTCGCGCAGGACGTCCAGGCCGGATTGGCCCGGCAACTTGAGATCGGTCAAGACGAGCAAGTATCGGCGCGCGCGAATTTTCTGCACCGCGGCGGAGCCGTCGGCCGCGTCGTCCACTTCGTATCCGGCGCGCTCCAGCGCTTTGCGCAGCATGGCGCGCAGCTCGGATTTGTCTTCGACGAGTAGAAGGGGTTCCACGGCACTCTTTTTATCACGAATCGCGTTGTGAACGGGCGAGGCAATGCGCTCGTGTGCGTTGCCTGTTAGGAGGTGCGTCGCCAAGGGATCGTGCCGGTTAACTCGATGGCGGCGCCGCTTCGGGAACTGACGGCTGCGTTGACGGTTCCGCTGCGGGCGTCGGCGGAGGCGCATTCGTGTCCGATGGCGCTACGTCCGGCTGCTGCGCCGGCGGAGGTGCGGCTTCGGCGGGCGATGAAGATTCGGCGGGCGCCGGCGCCTCCGCTTCACGCTCCCAGCCGGGGTCGCCTCCATTGGCTCGCAGATCGTCTTCGGCGTCGCTGATGGCCTGCTGGTCGTTGGCGATATCTTGTTTCTTCGCGTCGATCGCCTTCGATGTGTCGTCCAAGTCCTGGCGGCTGTACTGTTCCTTCATCGCGGTGTTGGGATCGCTGTAATATTGCTGTTGCTTCAGGCCGTATTCGCGCTGAAGGACGTCGAGTTCCTTTTGGTCGTCGGCAAGTTTCTTATTCAGTTCGGCGAATTTCTTTCGATAGTAGGCTGCGTCTTTCTTTTCGGCGCCGCCGGATGCGCTGGGTTTTGTGCTGCTATCCGCGGAAGCGCTTGCTGTGGCCCCGGGCGCCACGCCGACCACGCTTACCTCTCCCTGCACCGCGCCGATGTTGTCGTTGGTATAGACCTTCGCGGGTTTCGGCTGTTCTTTCCTCGCCGCTTGAGCCTTGCGCGCCGCATCGGCCACAGATCCCTGCGAGGATGAATCCTGCGCAGAGGCCACAGCCGCGCCGCCCAGCAGGGTGCACGCCGCGCAAATCAGAATCAGACATCGTTTGCTCATGGCCAAGAACCTCATTCCGGGCGAAAAATAACGCTCCGGACACCGAATGGCGTTCGCACTGTTCGACTGGTACTAGTCTAGGACGCGCGCCGCCGCGGAATCAATCTCCCCGAGGGACAGGCGTGCAAAAGGTAGCCAAAGGATAAACTCGGCCCCGCCCTCGGGGCAGTTGCGCGCTTCGATCGTGCCGCCGTGCTGCACGAGGATCTTCTGGACGACCGCCAAGCCCAAGCCGGTGCCGTTGGCTTTTGTGGTGTAGAAGGGAACGAAGATTTTAGGAAGGTCATCCTCGGAGATTCCCGGGCCGTTATCCGAAATCAGAACGCGCTGGCCGGCTTGGCCGCCGTTGTGCTCGAAGGAGCCGCGCACCACGACGTGCGCCTCGAAGGCTTGCGACAATGCCGCCTCGGCGGCGTTGCGCACCAAGTTCAGCAGCGCCTGGCGGATCAGCGGCTCGTCGCCGGGCACTTCGCCGAAATCGCCCTCGGCGGTGAGCTGCGCTTGCGGAAGCGATTCGCCGACCTCCGCCAGGACGCGCTCGACCACCGGGCCCAGCGCCACGGGCTCGTAAGAAAGATCGAGCGGCCGCGCAAATTTCAGGAATTCGGTGACCACGTGCGTGAGCGCTCGCGTCTGATCCATGATCTTCTGCGAGTAATCGCCGAGTTCACCGTCGTGCGTTTCCATGTGGATCATTTGCGCATAGCCGGAAATTGTCGCCAGGGCATTTTTGAATTCGTGGGCCAGGCCTGCGGAAAGCTCGCCCAGCGCGGCCAGATTTTCCTTCATCTGCATTTGCTTCTGCAGCGCGGTCAGCTCGGTCAAATCCGAAAACAGGCAGATGGCCCCGGTAACGCGATTTTGCCCGTGCAAAATCGGCGAAATGGAAACGCCCAGTTGGCGCAGCTCGTGATCTGGCGTGGCGTATTCCACTTGTTCGCGGCGGAAGGTGCGGCCTTCCTCCAGGCAAATGCCGATCAATTGCGCCAGGCGAGAATCCGGACCCAGCAGTTCGGTGTACCGGCGGAACGCCAAAGCGTGCACGCCGAGCGCGTTTTCGGCCGCGGGATTCGCGCTGGTCACCAGGCCCGCGGCGCTAACCAGCAGCATGCCGGCGGGCATGTTGCGCGTGACGGCCTCGCTCAAGCGCTCGGTCTGCTGCGCGCGTTCGCGTTCGCTGCGATTCAGTTTGGCCAATTCCTTTTCCTGCTCGCGCAATTTCTGAATCACGGCTTGCAGGGAAGCGGCCATAAACGCTGACGGATTTTCGCTGCGCGGATGGTCGGCGAGCGCATCGTCGCCCTTCGCCGCGGAGCGCGTTATGCGGCGGCGCAGCGCCGTGGAAAGCAGATACACAAATCCAACGACGACGGCGACGAATAGTCCGCCGACCAAAAGCCACACAGGCGTGAGACTCGGATTGGAAATGGAAGACATCATTCAACCCTGAAACAACTTACCGTCCTACGTTACCGCACCCCGGCGACAGTTTGGTACCAGTCCAACATGCGCGTGCCGAAAAAGACCACCAGCAGCGTTCCTGCCCCCAGGAACGCGCCGAAGGGCAGTTCGTAATCGCGCTGCTTGCGGAATATCGCGATGAATGCCAAGCCGATCACGCTGCCCAGAAGCGAGCCGATCAGGATTGCCAGCAGCGCGCGCTCAAGCCCCACGAACGCGCCGACCATCGCCATCATCTTCACGTCGCCCAGGCCCATGCCTTCGCGGCCGCGCAGACGGAAATAACCTTCGGCGACGATCCAAAGCAAGCCGCCACCCACCAGCGCGCCGAGCAGGGAATCCGCGATGGACAAAATGGGCGCCGGCGGCGGGAACTCGAACATGCGGTCTGAGAGCCATCCGGCCACGCGGCCGACGGGCGGCAGAAATCCGCTGATCGCGATCGCGGCCGCCAGGCCGAAGAAATTCACTTTGTCGGGGAGTGTGCGCTCGCGAATATCGGTCGCCACCAGCACGACGATCAGCGCCGAGAGCAGCGCCCACTTCGCGGCTTCGAGCGTTGGTCCAAATGCGGCCGCGCACGCGACGAAGAGCAATCCTGTCGCCAGCTCAACCGCCGGATACATCCAGGAAATCGGCGTCTTGCACGCGCGGCAGCGTCCGCGCAGCACGAGCCAGCTTACGAGTGGAATGTTGTCATACGGACGAATCGCGCGGCCGCAGCCGATGCAGTGCGACGCGGGCCGCACGATCGATTCACCGCGCGGAATGCGCACGATGCAAACGTTCAGAAAGCTGCCAATAATCAATCCCAAGAGCAGCGCAACGGCGAGAATCACGCAATGAATTTGCCACACCCCGCCCACGCGCTCAACGCCGCACGCAGCGACCGTGCCCGACTCCTAACCCGTGCACGCACCCCGAGTCAGGATATCCAGATCATGTCACGCGTTTGGATAGCCCATCCCCTATTGCTGCGTGCCAGGACATAGAACGTCCCTGCTCCACCCACGAAGCCCGACTGAATTGCGCCGTATGCGAAAGCTTGGTCCCCCATTCTGTCCAAACCAACTCTCGAGAAGTAGATGACGCCTGATGCACCCGGATACTGGCCGTAAAACCGCTTCCAGCAGTCCATGTCAAGGGAGCCGTCTGGCTTCCGGGCGAATATGGGGCGTAGATCGTCTTCTGAGACCAACAAATATGGGATCTTCACGTCGAAGCGCCTCTCCAGCTGATACGACTTGTCATTCTTTGCGTCGAAATCAGCCATGGTGTCCGCTCTGGTCTTGGGGCGCGGCGCTGCATCTTTTGTTCCCCCAACGACAGGTGCCGGCGGACCAGCGTACGTCTCGATATGGATTACCAGTTGTTGCGTATCGCGGAACGCATATTGCGAGTTGAGGAGCAAGCTATACACGGCATATTCCTCGGGGCCAATACCTTGTGGCGTCGCGACCCTCTGAGCCGGGGCCTTCATCGGCGACAACAGTGCCGAGATCCATCCACCCGCGGAAAGCACGACGAATTCGCGTCTGGAAATCATGCCTTGTCCATGCCTCGCCGTAGCCGGCGCTTATCCCATATATAGCTCTTGCCCGATCGACGCAAGGGTCCGAGGGCGCCAGTGCTTGGTTGTCGGTCCGCGGCCGATGTGCGAAAATGAAGTTTAGGATACGCGAGCGATGAGCGAAACCGTCGGACACAACGTCACGCTGGAGCGGCCGGAGGACGTCGGCAAATTCTTGGCCGATCAGGGCGTATTGTTCACGCAGCTCGATAAGGCCGTGAATTGGGCGCGCAAAAGCTCGATTTGGCCGATGGGGTTTGGGTTGGCGTGCTGCGCGATCGAAATGATGTCCATGGCCGCGGCGCGTTATGACATCGCGCGATTCGGCGCGGAAGTTTTTCGCCCTTCGCCGCGGCAAGCCGATTTGATGATCGTCGCCGGCCGCGTTTCGCAGAAGATGGCGCCGGTCGTCAAACAACTTTACGCGCAAATGCCGGAGCCGAAATGGGTGATCTCAATGGGCGCGTGCGCCACGTCGGGCGGCGTGTTCAACAATTACGCGGTCGTGCAGGGCGTCAATCAAGTGATTCCGGTGGATGTGTACGTTCCCGGTTGCCCGCCGCGCCCCGAAGCTCTGCTCTATGCCATCCTGCAATTGCAAAAGAAAATCGATAACGAGCGCGGCAGTTTCAAGCGCGCGCTGAACCTCTCCTAGTTTCGTTTCAATTTCATCCGGAACTTTCACTACAGAGTGCGGAATTACTTTTTTGCGAGCGGAAGCTCGATCACTTCGGCTGTGCCGCCGTTGCACTGCAGTTGCCGGCCGGGGGTGGTGTGCTCGCGGCGCAAAATTCCCATGCCAATCGGAGCCGCGGCGGCGAAGGAATATGCGGCGCTGGTGACCTGGCCGACCTCGGCGCCGCCGGCGAGCAGCTTGGTGCCCGGCTCCGGCGTCGTGGCGCCATTGAAACGCAATCCGACGCGGCGGCGATTCACTTGGCCGCGCGATCGCACGCGTTCGACGATTTCCTGGCCCGTGTAGCAGCCCTTCGTGTAGCTGATATGCGATTCCTCCAGGCCGGCCTCGTGTGGAATTTGTTTTTCGTCGAAATCGACGCCGAACCACGGACGCCCCGCTTCCAAGCGCAACACGTTGATCGCTTCCCAGCCAATTGGGCATCCGCCAAGCGCCGTGACCGCCGCGCGCAATTCACGCCAGATTTCCGCTGCGTGCTCACGGCCAAAAAAGAGGTTTGCGCCAAGCCACGGCAGGCGCACGAGGCCGCACGAAATCTCGCCGAGTTTCACGCCAACATGATCGTGCACCGCGAGCGCCGCGATATCGATGCCGGTGCGCGCGAGCAACAATTCCGCCGCGCGCGGCCCGGCGATCTCGACCGACGCTCTCGACGCGGTGAGATCCGTCAGCGTGACGTCGTCCATGATGATGAATTTTTCAAGATGCGCGAAGGTCGCCGCCCCCACGCTCGCGTGCGAAATCGCCAGAATGGAATCGGGCAGCGCCAGCGTTTCGACTTCCGCCAGAATGTGTCCCTGGGCGCTCAGCAGCAGGCCGACCGTCCCTTGGCCCGGCGCGAGATCGCGCGCATTGCTGGTGAGCACGGCGTTCAGATAGCGCGCGCGGTCAGGTCCCTCGAAGCGAAAAACGGAATGGAAACTCGTGTCCGCCAGGACGACGGACTCATGCGCGGCGCGGTATTCGGCCTCAACGGAGCTGAATCGCGCCGGCAGCGTGCAGCCAAAAAATGTTCCCAGCGTTGCCCCTTCCGCGCGATGCACTTCGAGCAGGGCGCTTTGCAGCTCCATCGGTACTGAAATCCTCCCAGCAATCACTTGAAGAATGCCTAAATGGTATCAGAATCGCGCACGCTACAGCCCCAACTATTTCAGGGATTGGATGCTATAGTTTCTGCCGTGGCTGCACGATTGATTCACGAATCTTTGCCCGTTGGCATGCTGCAATGCAATTGCCATATTCTGGGCGATGCGGAAACGCGCGAGGCGCTGGTCCTCGATCCGGGCGACGAAGTGGAGCGCATCGAGGAAATTCTGGCGCGGCATCGGCTGACGGTGCGCGCCATCGTCAGCACCCACGCGCACATCGATCACGTTGGCGGGCTTGCGCTCCTGGCGAAATCCACGGGAGCGCCGGTGCTGATGCACTCCGCTGATTTGCCGCTTTACGATTTGTTGGCGATTCAAGCGGAGCTGCTGGGCATGCCCGCGCCGGAAGCAACTGAGGTGGACCAGACGCTGAGGGAAGGCGACTCCGTGCGATGGGGCCGCTTCACCGCGCGCGTGTTCCACACGCCGGGGCACAGCCCCGGCAGCATCTCGCTGTATCTGCCCGAAGAAGCCGCGGACGGGGAGGCGCTGACTGCCGCGCGCGAACTCGCCGGGGCCGCGGATGTCGGCGCGGCACGCGACCGCGTCGCGGAGGCGGAGAATTTCCCGCTGCTTTTCGCCGGAGACACGCTGTTCGCCGGCAGCATTGGGCGTACGGATTTGTGGGGCGGCTCGTACCGGCAAATCATCGACTCGATCCGCGAAAAGCTGCTGGCGCTGCCGGATCGCACGCTCGTGTATCCCGGCCACGGTGCCCCGACGACAATCGGCGAAGAGCGCGAAACAAATCCGTACCTGCGGTGAAGTGGAGTCGCTAAAGGGGTTTTGGGCCGTTGAATATCGCGCGATTTCTCAAAGCTTTGGAATTTGCCGCCGCCAAGCATCGCCGCCAGCGCGGCAAGGACGCGGAAAACTCGCCCTACATCAATCATCCGATTGCGGTCGCCACGGTGCTGGCGGTGGAGGGCGGCGTCACCGACGAGGCGACGCTGATTGCCGCGATCCTGCACGACACGGTCGAGGACACGCAAACGACATATTCAGAGCTCGAGCAGAAGTTCGGCGCAGAGGTGACGGGCCTCGTGCGGGAACTGACTGACGATAAATCGCTCGAGAAGGCCGAGCGCAAACGGCTGCAAATCGAACACGCCCCGCACGCCTCGCCTCGTGCGAAAGAAATAAAGATCGCAGACAAAATTTGCAACGTCCGCAACCTTGTGGACTCACCTCCGGCGGACTGGACTCTACAGCGCCGCCGCGAATATGTGGCATGGAGCGAGCAGGTGGTCGCCGGTTGCCGCGGCGTGAATGCCAAGCTGGGTGCGGCGTTCGACGAAGCGATTCGTAGAGCGAAAGCCGCGATGGCTTAGTAGCACAGCCACTCTTGGCTGTGTGCTTTTATCAGGGGCGAAGCCGCAGAGAAACTAAGCGCACACAGGCAGGAGTGCCTGTGCTACCTGGAGACAAATCACCACGTGCTGTACGGCGTGTTCTCAAACGGGGAGAGCAGATCGGAGCTGGAGTGGACGTCGGTGATGCCGGTGCCGTTTTGATCGGGGCTCATCGCTACGTCTTCGTAGCTGACGTGCCAATCGGCTTGCTTGGTGATCGGGTCCAGCGGAACTTCGCGCAAGTAGCCGGCCTGGACGAGGTCCTCGAGAGATTGCGGCGCGGTGAGTTTGTCGAGCGAATATTGCTCGATGCCGTGGCGCATCACCCAGAGATCTTGTTTCAGCGCGGCTTCCTTTGCGCGGGTGACGGAGCGTTCGTAGCGCCCGCCGGCCATGGCCAGCAAGATCAGGATGATCGTGATGACGATCATCAGCTCCATCAGCGTAAAGCCGAGCGCGGCGCCATCGCGGCGCGAAGCCCTTCGATCACGTAGAGAATCGATTAAGCGCATGATCTACCAACCCGAATACTTGCTGCCGTCGAGACCTATTCCGCTCGAAAGCGAGTAAACGTCAAAAACATCCTGGCCGCCCCAAGCGTCTGAATCGGGATCGTCCTGTACGGAGCGCAATCCCCAATCGGCTTTGCCGGTCATGGGATCGATCGGAATCTTGCGCAAAAAACGGACTTGCATGGTGACGGCCGCGCCGCCGTTGTTCGATTCGGATTGTCCGAATGAGCTGGACGTGGAGCTGGACGACGAAAACGGCGAAGCGGACGTGGCCGGAGCGGCGGCGTTGCCCGCGGCACCCGCTCCGATGGGCGTGCCTATTCCCGCGCCGCCGGCGCCCGCCAGCGTCACATCCACTCCTTGCACAAGAGTGTTGAGGTCCGGCGGATAGCCGTCGGTTGTGGCGTCCACTTGGAAAAGGTTGCGATCGGCGGCGTCTTTGTAGCGGTCGATGGCATTGCGCATTTCGCGCAAGTCGACGCGGAGTTCGGCTTCTTGCTGACGTTTTGCGGTGATGCGCGCCATCGGCAGAGCCGCCGTCGCGAGAATCAGCAGGATCGCGCAGACCATCACCAGTTCGAGCAGCGTCATGCCGCGATCGAGGCGCGGGGCGCGAATGCGGAGTGGGTGCGGCGTAATCGTTCGATGGCCGGTGCGAATCATTTTACGTTGATTGTGGTTTCGCCGGTGACGATTGCAATTGGGTGCTGCAACGAATCGCGCGCGTTGGTTTGCACGATGGAGAGCGTCGTTTGGCCCGGCGCCAGCGCGCGGATCTGGATGCCGAACAGTGTGCCCGTGCCGTTCACGCCGGGCGTGTTCGGCATGCGCGTGGCGGAGACCACCGCTTGTCCGTGATCCTTATCGATGCGCTGTACGAGCGCGATATCCTGCGTGCCGCCGGAGAGGAAGCCGCCCTGGCTGACCTGCTCGATCGAAATAATCTTCGGATCGTATTGCAGCAGCACCGGAATTGAGAACAAATCCTGCACGTTGTCGGCGACCACGGAAATCGTGGTGGTTTGCCCGGTGGAGAGCGAGAGGCTCGAAGGATCGAAGCGAATGCGCGCGCCTTGTCCCGCAACGAACGGCGTCGGAGCGGCGGCTGCGGGGCTCGGGCTGGCCGGCGCCGGCGCAGCGGCCGCAGGTGCGGACACGGGCGCGGAGGTCGTAGGCGCGGCCGCCGATGCCACGTCCTGAACCATGCGCACGGACGGCGTGGTTTCCGTGCCGGAATAGAACGATTGCAGGCTCTCGGGCGTGATATCCGGCAAACGAATGATGTGCGGGATCAGCACGATCAGCAGTTCATCGTCGTTGTTGGTGCCGTTAACGCTTCCAACGAAGTAGCGCAGCAGCGGAACTCTGGCCAGTCCCGGCCATCCGGAAATCGCATTGGAAAGTGTCTGCGAGGACAAGCCGGCGAGGATGCTGACCTCGCCGTCTTTCAGGCGGACTTCGTGTTCGATTTTGTCCTGGCCGATTTCGGGCTCGTTGATTCCCCCGATGGGGATGGTAGCCACAACCGAAGAAATATCCACGGTGAGTTTCAGCGTAACTTCGTTATCGGGGTGGACGCGCGGCGTAATATCCACGTTCACGCCGACGTCGATGTACTGGAATTGCGTGTTGACGAGCGGGCTGATACCGGTGGCGGAAGAAGTCCCGACAGCGCCGGTGGAAAAGCTGCCGGTGGCCACGGGAACGCGATCGCCTATATTCAGCTTGGCCTCCTCGCCATCCACAATGCGAATCTCCGGATTCTGCACGGTGTGCGTCGTGGTGTCAGTGAGCAAGGCATTGGCTGTGGCGGTGGGCAAAGTGATGCTGTAATCCCGAAGGAGTCTGCTGGGTTTCGGGACCAGCGGGAGCGTGCCGCTGCTGCTGGAACTGCCGGAGCCGCTGGATCCAGTGGACGTGGTTGACGTCGGCGCGAGCGTCACTGATGTGGGCAGCGTGATGCCAAGGTCGCGCATGCGGTCGCGGTTGGCGGTGAGCACGGCCACCTCCACGACCACCTCCGGTCGCGCGCGATCCACATCATCAATAATTTTGGCGGCGAGCATGAGTTTAGCGGGCGTGTCTCGAATTACGATCGCGTTCATCGAGTTGATCTGCTGCACGCGATGCAGATCGAGCAGCGCGCGCAGGCTGGTTACCAGGTCGGTCAGATCCTGCGGCGCAATCGAATTCTTGATGTAAAACGTGCGCACGTCTTCGTCTTCAAAGTCGTGCCGCTTCTGCGTTTGATCCACGGTGACGAAGATGATGTTGCTTGCCAACGGCTTCCAGAACGCCTTGCTTTCAATGGCCGCGTCGTCCAGCGCTTCTTCCAGTGTGACGTTGTTGAAATCGACTCCCACGCGGCGCGAGGTGAAATCCGGATCGAAAATTACGGTGATCCCGGCCAGCTTGGCGATGGTCTCGAAGACGATCTTCGAGTCATTGGTCATTTTCAGATTGATCGGCGTGGTGGAAAGCGGCTTCAGTTGCGGCGGCCCCGCCTCGAGCTTGTCTTCGCCGTTGGATTCGTTGGCCGATGCGCCGGGCGTAGCCTCTGCCGCGGCGGCGCGCGCGTTCAGCAGGGCCAGAGTGTTCCGCACTTCCTCGTCGGCGGCCGGGTTGGAAGGATCCAGTTCGCCGGCCTTGCGAAATTCCGCGATGGCCAGATCGAGATCGCCCTTCTCGCGGAGTTTCTCTCCGGCCTGGATGTGCGCTTGCGCGGCCTCAAAACGCATCTGGTCCGCGCGGATCTTGTACTGCGTGTTCGCCGGATCGGACTTCAGGGCGCGATTGTACGCGGCCAGGGCGGTCTCGTAATCCTGGACGGCCTCCGCCTTCTTGCCCAGATTGAAGTCCTGGTTGCCTTTGGCGCATCCACCGAGCGAGATCAGGATGCTGGCAAAGGCCACGGCGGCCAGGGTGCGACGCTGCGGCATCTACACTCCCATGGAGGGGCGAATTCGACTCAGTCTAACACCGGGTTCAAACGCCCACAAGGTGATGTCTTGCTTCTAGTTACTAGCGGCGGCTATGATAGCTGGCTGTGGCCAAAACTGTAAAACCAAACAAGAAAGATTCATCTCCAGGCGAAAGGGTTGTCGCGCAAAATCGCTCCGCCTCCTACAATTACCACTTGCTGGAAAAAATGGAAGCGGGAATGGTGTTGAAAGGTACCGAAGTGAAATCATTGCGCGACGGCAAAGCTATGCTGCGAGACGCCTATGCCATCGTGCGAGGGAACGCCGTTTGGCTGGTTAACTGCCACATTCCAGAGTACTTGGCGGGCGGTCCGTTTAACCATGAGCCGCTGCGCGCGCGCAAGCTGCTGCTGAATAAGCTGGAGATCGACAAGCTGGCGGGCAAAACCGACCAGAAGGGCTTGACGATCATACCTCTGCGGATCTATTTCCGCGGCGGCCGGGCCAAATGCGAATTGGCGCTCGCCAAGGGCAAGAAAATGTGGGATCGGCGGCAGGCCGAGCGCGATAAAGAGACTCGGCGCGAGACGGAAGAGGCGCTGCACCGCTATCGGCGGCGCTGAAACTGGGCCGCCGCGGAATCGCGCGAATCGCAAGACCCTAATAGCAAGATCAGAAATCGAAACCGAAAAGGAGCAGCATGGAAATCACTCTGGCAACTCAGCCGGCTGCGGAGCTGGAAGCCGGCGCTTTGGTCACCTACGCGTTCGAGAAAGAGAAGCCGATCGAGGGCGCGCTCGCGGAGCTCGATAAGGCCGTCGGCGGAGCGCTGGGGCGGTTGGCAGACGCGCGCGAATTGACCGGAAAGGCGCTGGAAATGACGCTGCTGCATTACCCGAAGGGGATTAAGGCGGAAAGATTGCTCGTCGTCGGCGCCGGGAAGAAAGAGAAATTTTTGCGCGCGGAGCTGCGCAAATTGTCCGCGGCGGCGGCGCGATTTTTGAAATCGCGCTCGGTGCGCAAGCTCGCATTCGCCGCGCGTGAAGATGACCGCACGGCCGCGGCCGCTGAGGCCATTGCCGAAGGATTGCTGCTCGGCGAATACGAATCGGACCTGTACAAATCGGAGAAAAAGGAACCGCAGGCCATCGACGCCGCGCTGCTGGCTGGTTGGGATGGCGCGGCTCGCAGCGCGGGCGAACAGGGTTTGGCGCGCGGGCTGGTGCTTGCCGGAGCGCAGAATTTCGCGCGCGATCTCGGAAACGAACCTTCAAACAAGCTCACGCCGAAAATGCTGGCCGCGCGCGCCGAGCAGATGGCTCGCGACGAAGATCTGGATATCGACGTCTTCGACGAAAAGAAACTTGCGGAACTGAAAATGGGAGCGCTGCTTTCTGTGGCGCGAGGCAGCGTCGAGCCGCCGCGGCTGATTGTGGTCACCTACACGCCGGAGAAGGCTCCGGCCGCCAACGCGCCGGTGCTGGGGTTGGTCGGCAAGGCGGTCACATTCGATACCGGCGGAATCTCCATCAAGCCCGCCGCCAATATGGAGGACATGAAATTCGATATGTGCGGCGGCGGGGCGATGCTCGGCGTGATGCGTGCTCTGGCGCACTTCAAGCCGGCGATCAAAGTGATCGCCGTCGTGCCCGCCACCGAAAACATGCCGGGCGGAAAAGCGCAGAAGCCCGGCGACGTGCAGATCGCGATGTCCGGAAAATCCATTGAGGTGATCAATACCGACGCCGAGGGCCGCTTGATTTTGGCCGACGCGCTGTATTACGCAAAGCAACTCGGCTGCACGCATCTGGTGGACGCGGCCACGTTGACCGGCGCAATCGTTGTTGCGCTTGCAGGCGTGAATACGGGAGTTTTCGGCTCCGACGAGCAATTCACCGAGAAAGTTTTGGCGGTCGCCAAGGCTGCGGGCGAGAAATTCTGGCCGATGCCGCTCGACGACGAATATCGCGACATGATCAAGAGCACCATCGCCGACATTCAAAACGTCGGCAGCGGCAAAGGCGGCGGAGCCAGCACCGGCGCCGCATTCCTGCGCGAATTCACCGGCGACACTCCCTGGGTGCATCTCGACATCGCCGGCACCGCGTGGGTCAACGACGCCAAAGCGTGGAGCGCCAAAGGCGCCACCGGCGTTGCCGTCCGCACCCTAACCGAACTCGCGATGCAACTGAAGTAGTCTTGAAGGTTTTGTAGGGGCGGAGCTTGTCTCCGCCCGCTCTTCCTACATCTTCTCTGGGGCCTCAATTCCCAGGATGTCCAGCGCAGCGATCAATTGCCGCTCGACAAGCGCCGCCGTATCCAGCAGGAATTGTTTCTTCGCGGCATCCGCTTCGGAGAGAATGTGATGCTTGTGGTAGAAAAGATTGAATGCCTGTGCGAGCTGGAAACTATATTTGGCGATGAACGCCGGCTCCTGCGCGCCCAGCGCGGCTTCGATCTGCGTCTCTAGCGAATCGGCCAGCAGCACTAATTCCCACACGTCGTTTTCTAGCAGCGTGTCGGCGGCGGGCGGCGTGCCAACAGGCGGGGCCGCGGCCGCGCCGTTCGCCCCTTGTTCCGCAAGCTTGCGAAAAATGTTGCGGATGCGCACGACGGCGTATTGGCAGTACGGCCCGGTCTCGCCCTCGAAGCTCAGCGCGTCCTTGAAATCGAAAGCGATGATCGTCGAGCGCGTAAAGCGCAGCAGAAAATAGCGCAGCGCCCCGATGGCCACGCAGTGCGCGATTGCCGCGCGCTCGGCGTCCGGCGTATCGGCGTGGCGCGAATCGACCTCCGCACGCGCCGCAGCCTCCAGCCGATCCAGCAAATCGTCGGCTTTCACACCCAATCCTTTGCGCCCGCTCACTTCCACGTACGGCCGCTTCTGATCCTCCTCCGACAGCGCGTAGCCCATCTCCGCGGCGCAGCGCGGCGTGAGCGCCACAATTTCGTACGAAAAATGCGTCGAGCGATCCGCCTCGGAATCGAATCCCAGCGCGCGCAGCCCCGCCACCACCACGCGCTGCAAATACGCCTGCCGCGCATCGATCACATTGAAAACTTCCGTCGCGTGGCCGAAAGCGGGGAAGGTTGCAGCGCCGCGCTCGGAAGTTGTGGTCCAAAGTGTGCGCCCATCGGGATATGTCTCGAACGGTTGATAATGAAAATCTCGGGCCAGCAATCCGAATTTCCAGAGCTGGTAGGCAATGTCTTTGCCGACGTACGTCACGGTGCCGTTCGAGCGCACGATGATTTTCGCGTCGTCGTCGGACTCGGTCGCGCCGGGCTCATCCATGCGCATCACCCAGCAGCCGGAGTTCTTGCCGCCTTCGGCCACGTGAATTGCTTCGCGCTGCTTCAATTGCTCGAATGCGGCTTCCCAGAATTTCAGGTGCAGGATCTCGCTTTCGCGCGGCAGCAAATCGTATTCGATTCCCAAGCGCAGCATCGTCTGGAGATGCGCGCGCAGCACGGCGGTCGAAACGATCTCCGCCATTTCCGCCGACGCGCCGCCCCCTTCTTCGATCGCCTTCAGCGCCTCGCCACGCAGGGCCTGCCGCGATTTATTTTCCTCGAAGAATTGCGTCACGCGTGCGTACAAATCCCAGCACAGATAATCGAATCGCGGCTGCCCGGCCAGCAGGCGCACGTCCTCGACCGATTTCTTCTCCATGTGCTCGAAGCCGACGACCACGTCCGCCACTTGCACGCCGGTGTTGTCTACGTAGTTTTGGACCTCAACGTTTCGTCCCGTGCGCCGCAGCAGACGCACGAACGTATCGCCCAGCGCCGCATTGCGCAGATGCCCGATGTGCGCCGCTTTATTGGGATTGATATTGGTGTGCTCGACGATCGACTTCGGCGCCGTGTCTGGAGCTATCGGCGTCGCCGCGGAATCTCGTTTCGTCGCCTGAAAGAATGCGCCGCGGTCAAAAAAGAAATTCAGGTACCCGCCGCCGGCAACTTCCACGCGCGCGATGCCTTCGATCAGGCCCAATTCCGCCGCGAGTTCCTGCGCGATCAGCCGCGGCGCGCGCTTCAGCCGTTTCGCCAATTCAAACGCAAGCGGCGACGCCAGCTCGCCCATCTCGACCTTCGGCGGCCGCTCGGTGACCGGCGAGACTTCGACGCCGTATTTTTGCTTTACGATATCGCGCAGCGCAGCACGCGCGCGCGCTTCAAGGATGAGATACACGACGCTCCGGTTAAAAAATTAGATTCCCGATTATAGGCAGCGCGCGCAGGCCAGTCAAAGTGCACACGTGCCTCGTAGTGTTGCAATTGACGTATGATTCTGATCTCGGCAGGGAGGATCGCCTTATGGCCCAATGGGAATTCATAGAAGATTCCGTTATGACGCTCTCGATTCAGGGCGCATTTCAGAGGGCAAATGTATACGCGCCCGCGGCTTCGTCTGATGCAATACGCAAAGCTGTAAACACGAAGCTAAGGTGCCTGCTTCGAGACTTGGCTTCCCAATATGTCAATCCTGTGACCGAGCAACAGCACAAGATCAACATCCAAGGAATCTCCGACGACCTGACCAGAGAATTCAAAGGTTGTAGCGTTCTTCATGGAAACAGGTTTCGCATCGGTATCGCCCAAAAAGCGCTCAACCTTTACCTTAAATACCTGTGGTGCTTGGGAAAGATAGCACGTCCACCGCACTGCCCGTTTGACTTCCGAATCATCAACAAGCTTCCGTTGGAAGCGCAGCAGAAGAATGCACTCCAGTGGACCAAGCTGGACTCAATGGATGACTATCAGGCTCTGGTGAATGCGGGCCTGAGCAAGATCAAGATGACTGGGTGCCCGTCGCTAGCAGAATGGGAACTCGAAGAATGGAAATCGGATTCGATGCTCAATTAGGATGGGACGGTGTGCATCGAGAGCGGCGCGATCGTCGAGGGGGTTCCGCTCGCAAGGGCTCGGATGCTCAATTTGACAGCGCTCTGCGTGGCCCGTAGTATCGTTCGACTGGAATCGCGTGCGTAAGTTATGCGGGCGTGGCCGGTGCCGCCTCACTTCTGACAATGAGCCCGAATCAGGACAAGCCGAAATTCTATATCACGACGCCGATCTA
>JBEKDK010000078.1:0-15563 GCA_050014395.1 Candidatus Acidiferrales bacterium
GTTACCTGGTGGGCCGGATCGCGATCGTGCTGCTTTTCCTGCCGCATTACTTCCGCGGGGAATTTTACACCGCTTATCAATTTATTGAGAGGCGATTCGGCGCGGATGCGAAACGCGCGGCTGCGGCGACATTTGTGGTGACGCGCGTGGTGGCGGAAGGAGTGCGCGTGGCGGCCGTCGGCCTGGTGGTGAGCGCCGCGCTGGGCACCAGTCCGCGCGCATCGGCGGCGGTGGTTGTGGCGCTGACGCTGCTTTATACGTTCGAGGGCGGAATGAAGGCGGTGATCTGGACCGACGTGGTGCAAGCGTTTCTTTATTTGGCGGGTTCGGGTATCGCCTTCTTCTTGCTGTTGCATGGAATTCCCGGCGGGTGGGGCGAAGTGGCGCGCGTGTCCGCCGCCGCGGGAGGCAAACTGCGCGTGTTCGATTTTTCGTTTAGCTTGCGCGACCTTGGCAATCCGGCCAAGACGTACACGTTTTGGTCCGGACTGATCGGTGGCGGATTTCTAACGATGGCGAGCCACGGAACCGATCAGACGATTGTGCAGCGATTGCTAGCGGCTCGATCCGAGCGCGAAAGCAAATGGGCCCTGCTTGGCAGCGGCGCAATTATTTTTGCGCAGTTCGCTTTATTTCTGCTGTTGGGGGTGATGCTATTTGTGCGCAACGGCGCGCCAGCGATTGTGGCGGGGCAAAGTTACGATAGCGTGTTTCCGCAGTTTATTATGACGGCGTTGCCGGTGGGGCTGCGCGGTTTGGTGATCGCTTCGATTTTGGCTGTGGCGATGTCGAATTTGAGCGGATCGCTCAATTCCCTGGCGGCTTCGAGCGTGCTGGATTTTCGCGCAATTTGGCGCGGCGCGGGCGCGAGCGACACTGGGGCGGACCAATCGCGGCTTCTGCGGCGTTCGCGATTGATGACGCTGATGTGGGGCGCGGCGGTGCTGGCGCTGGGGAGCTTGCACTGGGGGCCGGTGCTGGAAGCAGGGTTGACGATCGCGTCGATCACTTACGGTGGGCTGCTCGGACTATTTCTGCTTGGCACGCTAGATCGCCGCGCGAATCAGGCCGGAGCGATGATCGGAATGTTTGCGGGGCTTGCGGCGCTGGTGCTGATCCACGAAATGCGATGGCTCGCATGGACGTGGTATGTACTGGCTGGGGCGCTGGTCACGTTTGGGGTGGGAGCGCTGGCGAGCTTGATGTTGGGTGCGCGCGTTGAAACACAAAGCCAGCGCGACGCGTGACTCGTGCGGTTAGGACGCGGCTCTCGCGATCGGTGCGATGGCGCCGGCCGGTGCGTGAACGATTTTGTCGGCGCACTCGGGATGCAGCAGGCCGGCGAGGATTTCGATTCCGTCGATGAGGCGCGGGCCCGAACGCGAATAATAGCTTGAACCATCCACGCAGTAGACTCTGCCGGCGCGAACGGCGGGAAGTTCCGCCCAACCTGGCGGAAACGGCGCCACGGCATATTCAGACGCAGCCTTTTCCGCACCGTAACCGCACGGCATGATGATCGCGATATCCGGCTGCGTCGCCAGCACCGCATCCCACGTGACGGCCGTTGATGGAACTCCGCTGGCGCCCAACACATCGATTCCGCCGGCATGCTCGACCATTTCCGGCACCCAGTGGCCGCCAGGATACGGAGGATCGAGCCACTCAAGGCACAGCACGCGCGGGCGCGGGCGGCCTGCGACGGCATGCTCAACGGCGGCGACGCGGGCGCGAAGCGCTGCAATCGCCGGCGCGGCTTTCGGCGCGCAGCCGGCGGCTTCGGCGACGCGGCGAATATCCGCGTACACTTCGTCGAGCGATTTCGGATCGAGCGTGAGGATGCGCGGCATGCGCGGCAGGCCATTTAGGGCGGCGGCCAGATCGTCGGGCGTGGCCGCGCAAACGTGGCACAAATCTTGTGTGATGATTAGATCGGGATCAATTTCGGCGAGCGCGGCGGCGTCAACGGCATACAGACTTTCGCTGCGCGCAACGTATTCGCGAACGCGGCGCTCGATTTCGCCGGCAGCGAGGCCACGCGGAATGCGCGGATGCACAACGATTCTCTTGGCGCGCGCCGCGGGCGGGAAATCACACTCGTGGCTGACGCCGCAGATTTCCGAGTCGAGGCCGAGAAGAAAAAGAATCTCGGTGGCCGACGGGATTAGCGAAACGATGCGCATCGAAGGCATTTTGTGTGCGAAAGATCAGCCGAGCGCGGGCGCTGGCTCGGGCAGCAGCGCATCAGCGAACACGAATCCATCGCGCGTGACGATTTGGCCGGCGCGCACGTCGAGCGGCTGCTTGAACATCGGGCCGGCGTAGACGCAGGTGTGAAATTCGCCGCGCTCCGCACACGGATCCACCGATTCCGGCAGATCGGCCAAAAACTGCGCGTCGAAAATGCGGCCGACGAAACGCGCATCTAGAAGTTTCGGATTCACGCAGGTGACCAAAGCGCGCAGGCCGGAGCGCACCATTTCATGCGCCAGCGCACGCGTTTCCAAGCCCCAGATGGGGAACACGGGGTGCATTCCGACGCACGCCAATTTTTCTTCGCGATATTTGCGCACGTCTTCGAGGAACAGATCGCCGAAGGCCACGCGGTTAATGCCTTCGGCGCGCGCGCGTTCCATTGTTTGCGCCATGGCGTGTTCGTAGACAACGTTGGGGCACGGCGAAGGAATCGCAACTTTTACGAGCGGCAGACCGAGCGCGGCGGCTTGGGCTTCGAGCAAAGATTCGCGGACGGCATGCATGGCGACGCGGTTGTATTCCTGATTGACCGCCGTCAAGAGCGCGACAACTTCGTATTCACTGCCTTGCCGCAGGGTGTGCAGACTCCATGCGCTATCTTTTCCACTGCTCCACGAAAGCCAGATTTTTTCACGTGCCATTGGCAGCCCCGGCCACATCTACGGATAGAGCAGGTATTTTGCCCGCATCGCCATGAAGGGCGCCAGAGATTCCTTCCAACCTGCCATGATCGCCGTAGGCTGCTCGCCGCGATTGAGCTGATCGACCGTCGATTGGCTCCCGAGGAGCAGCATCATCTTCTGCGCGTCGAAATTCGCGGGATAAAGCTGTCTGAGCGTCGCTGCGATTTCCAACCCGAGGCGCATGGGATCGAGCGACCTGCGATCAATGACTTCTGCGTGCGCGCCTTCGCAAAGTTCGCCCTGATGCACACCGGACACGGGCGTGAAGCGCGCGGATGCAAATCGCACGGCGGGAATGCTGCGGCGATTGAGCTCGGCGACGAGCTGCTCGGCGTGAATCCACGGCGCGCCGAATTGCTCGAATGGCGTCGACGTGCCGCGGCCGACGGAAATTCCTGCGTTCTGCAGAATCTCGAGGCCGGGATATATCAACTCGGCTTGGAATGAGCGCAGATTCGGCGACGGGCTGATCCATGCGAGGCCAGTTTGGTCGAACCACTCGCCGCGCCGCCAGTTGCGTATTGCAATCACATGCAAATCGCAGCCGATATGATTTTCGGCGTTGAACATGCGCGCCATTTCGCCGAGCGTCATGCCGGGAATCACCGGCATCGGGAAATACGCGGTGAAGCTGACTCGATCGGAATCGAGCATGGGCCCTTCGACGCGCTCGCCGCCGAGCGGATCGGGGCGATCCAGCACGTAGAACGCGATGTGGTGCTGCGCGGCGGCTTCCATGGCGTAGCCCATCGTGGCGATGTAGGTGAAGAAGCGCACGCCGGCGTCTTGAAGATCGAAAACGAGCACATCCACGCCGCTCAGCATCGCGTCCGTGGGACGCTTCGTATCACCGTACAAGCTGTATATGGGGAGACCTGTTGTGGAATCGACGGACGACGAGACCGATGTGTCTTGGGCGCCCGCGAGGCCGTGCTCGGGGCTGAACACGGCGACGAGTTTTACGCCGGGCGCATGCGCTAGGAGAAAGATCGTGCTGCGGCCTTTACGATCGACGCCGGTTTGATTGGTGATCAGGCCGATGCGCTTGCCGGCGAGCGCCTCGAAATGCTGCGCTTCGAGAACGTCGATTCCGGTGAGCGTTTGGCCGTCGGTCGCGGCATTAGCTCCCGGCGCGCTTTGCGCCGTAAGCGACGGCGCGGCGAACGCGGCGAGAGCGCACCACGCTGCGAGTATAAACCGTGTTGGCGATTGTGTGCCGCGAGGCATGGTGAGCCGATTGTCCGGCGCGAGCGCCGTGCTATATACTGCCACACGATGCGGGATTCAACATCGCGCGACCGGCCGCGGACGTGAAAACGAATGTCTGGCTGCTTCTGTTCTCCACCCTGCTGATGGCACGCACTGCGGGCACCGCCAAACCGACTGGCCCGAAACAATCCGCACAACCTCGTTCATCGGCCGGCCCGGCCGCGGGCACGGGCAAATTAGCCGCGAATAACACTGCGAGTGGCCGCTGGGTGAACGACACGCTGAAAAAGATGACGCTCGATCAGAAGATCGGGCAGCTGCTCGTCGTCTACTACCACGGGGCGTTGACGCCAACGGAAAGCCCGGAGCACGCGGAGTTGGTGCGCGACGTTGAACAACTGCACGTCGGCGGCTTCATCCTGAAAACGGACGTGACGCCGATCGGCTACAACTTCAGCCAAGCCTATCCGACGGCGGTGCTGGCCAACGATTTGCAGAAGCGCGCGACGATTCCGTTGCTGGTGGCCGCGGATTTTGAGCGCGGTACGGCGATGCGTCTCGAGGAAGGAACTTCTTTCCCGCACGCCATGGCGGTGGCCGCGACGGGGCGCCCGGCCGATGCGTACGCGATGGGCCGGGTCACTGCGATCGAAGCGCGCGCGATCGGCGTGAATTGGGTGCTGGCGCCGGATGCGGACGTCAACAGCAATCCCGCGAATCCGATCATCAACACGCGCTCATTCGGCGAGGACCCGGCGCGCGTTTCGGAATTTGTGGCCGCGTTCGTGCGCGGAGTGGAGGAAAACGGGGCGCTTTCTTCGGCGAAACATTTTCCGGGGCACGGCGATACGAGCATCGATTCGCATCTCGCGCTGCCGACGGTGACGGCCGATCGCGCGCGGCTGGATCGCGTGGACCTGGCTCCGTTCCGCGCGGCGATTGCCGCCGGCGCCAGCACGATCATGACCGGGCATTTGGCGGTGACGGCGCTCGATCCCGATCCGAATGTGCCGGCGACGCTTTCGCCGCTGATTACGACGGATCTGCTCAAGAACACGCTTGGATTCCGCGGACTTGTTGTCACGGACGCGATGGACATGGCCGGCGTCGACGCGATTTATTCGCCCGGTGAAGCCGCGGTGCGCGCGGTGCTGGCGGGCGCGGACGTGCTGCTGATTCCGCCGACGCCCGACGCGGCGTTCGCGGCGCTGCGAGACGCGGTTGCCAGCAAGCGCATTCCGATGGCGCGCATCGACGGCGCGGTGACCCACATTCTTCGCGCCAAAGCGCACATCAATCTCGAAAACGATCGGCTGGTAAACCTGGACGAAATCGCGAAGACGATCGGCAAGCCGGAATTTGCGCGCACGGCGCAGGATATTGCGGATCGCGGCGTCACGCTGCTGACGGATCAACAACACGCGCTGCCCCTCGATTCAACGGTGCCGCTGCGCGCGCTGCTGGTGATCGTATCGGGCGATGCGGATCCCAATCCCGCGCCGGATTTCGAGCAAGAATTGCGGCCGCGTGTCGATTCGCTGCAAGTGCTGCGCGCGGACACGCAATATGCGAACGCGGCAACGCTGAAATTGCCGCCGGCATCCAGCTACGACGTGGCGATCGTGGCTGTGCTGGTGCGCGTGGCGGATCGCAAGGGCTCAGTGGGGCTGCCGGATGATGAAGCCGCGCTGGTGAATAGTGTGTTGAGCGCGGGCAAACCGGCGGTCGTCGCGTGCCTGGGCAGCCCGTATCTTGAATCGCGATTTCCGAACGCGAAAACGTGGATTGCCGCGTTCAGCACGGCCGACGTGGCGCAACGCGCGGTGGTGCGCGCGATGTTCGGTCAAGTGGCGATCGGCGGGCGTTTGCCGGTGACGATTCCTGGCGGCGCGGCGCTTGGCGCGGGCATCGACATTCCCGCGGTTCCGATGCGTCTTGCGCCGGCCGATGCCGCGATGCAATCGAAGCTCGCGCAAGCGTACGCCGTGCTGGATAGCGCCGTGGCCGACCACGCGTTTCCCGGCGGCGTGGTGGCCGTCGGATACAAAGGACAACTCGCGGTGCACGCGTTCGGCCGGCAGACGTACGACGCGAAATCGCCGGCGGTGACGCCGGATACGATGTACGACGCGGCGTCGCTGACAAAATCGGTGGTGACGACGACGCTGGTTGCCATGCTGACCGAAGCAGGCCAACTGAATTTGGACGGGCCGGTGGCACGCTACATTCCGGAATGGGCGACGGGGCCGCAGCCGGAATGGAGGGCTCGCGTCACACTGCGAAATTTATTGACGCACACGGCGGGTCTTCCGGCGCACGAGGAGTATTACAAGACCGTGAAAACGCCGCAGGAGATGATCGCGAAAATATGCGCCGAGCAACTGGGGTACGAGCCCGGAACGCAATCGATCTATTCGGACCTGGGGTTCATGTTGCTCGGCGAGATTGTGCAGCGCGTGACGGGGCGGCCGCTGGATGAACTGGCGCGCGATCGCATCTTCAATCCGCTGGGGATGACGCGCACGATGTTCCGCCCGCCCGCCGCGCTGATTTCACAGATCGCGCCGACGGAAAACGATTTCGCGTGGAGGAAGCGCCTGATTCACGGCGAGGTCCACGACGAAAATGCGTTTGCCATGGGCGGCGTGGCGGGGCAGGCGGGAATGTTTACGACCGCGCCGGATTTGGCGGCGTTCTGCCAAATGTTGCTGGACGGCGGAATTTACGCGCACCGGCGGATGCTTTCGCGTGCGACGATCGCGCAGTTCACGGCACCATCCTCGCTCGCGCCCGACACGCGCACGCTCGGCTGGATGCTGCCGACGGCGGATTCGGCCAGCGGTCATTATTTTGCGCACGGCACGTTCGGGCACCTGGGCTTCACCGGCACTTCGATTTGGATCGATCCCTCGCGCGATTTGTTCGTCGTGCTGCTGACCAATCGCGTCTATCCCACACGCGACAACGAAAAAATCGTGCAGGTGCGGCCGGCGGTGCACGACGCAATCCTGCAAGGCTTGGGCCTGGCGACGCCCTGAAATATTTTGGGGATCTGCGAGTGCGGCGAGTGCTGCGGGGTCACTACAGCGCTACGGCGCGTCAGTTGCGTCGGGAGCATCCGATGGCGCGGGCTTCAGCTGGCGGGGACCTGCCGACGGGCCTGTGGTGGCGCGGGCTTGCGGATCGTGGAAGTCTTCATAGCGATCTGAAACCATTACGTGGAAGCAACGCTGATGGCGCTCTTCTTCGGGCTCGATCATCCCCGCTTCTTTCAGCGGCAACATGTATTGCTCGACCCACTTAATTTCCGCCATCGTCATTCCCAGGCGCTGAATATCGACAGTGATGCCTGCCAGATGCGAGGAGGCCAGGTCGCCGCTCTCTGGCGCGGCGTTTGAATTGTAGCGGCGCAGGCGCTCTTGCACTTCGACGGTGCGCACGGCTGAATTGATTTGGATCTGGTCGTGGAATTCGCGGAAATAGGCTTCGCTAAGATCGTTCACGAAATCCAGAGTCCAGGGGCGGCAATAGCGCCGCTCGGGATCGAGACGTGGATCGATGCGCAGCGTTTGATTCGGCGTGATCGGCAGCAGATCTCCGCTGGCCACCAGTTCTTCAAGCTGCTCTTCATTCTGAATACGCGGCAAACCCAGGCGATCGATTTCCTCGTTCTGGATGACCATCGACTCGCGCGACGGTTGGAATAGCGGCGTCCACAGCGAGCGATGCGCAGCGGACGTGCGGTGCGGATTTTCGGGACCAACGCGCCGCGTTGATACGAATGACGTGCGCCGCGTCATTCTTGCTGTGCGCGTCGATCGCGCAACGCGCGTCGAGCGCGTGGCGCGGGTTGCGTGCGCAAACGCCGGCGTGACCGACACCACCAGCACAAGGGCCAGCAAAATCAAACGGGACCGGCGCCCGCGGAGCGCGTTGCCGAACTGGATGCGGCGGCTCACGTGTCTCTCTCGTGCCCCAAGTCGATTGGAGACGAAGCCGTATTCTACAGGGGCGTTGGAGAATGCCAAGCTTAATCTTGCGGCGATGCGCTTAAGAAGTCCTGTCCCTGGGAACAGGCCCTTGGAACAGAAATGATAAGGAGGGGCTGGCGCGCGTGCCGGCGCGGTTATAATCGCGGCTGTGAGACGCGCACGAAATCTGCCACGCACGACGGAGCGGCGCAACCCGCGCACGCGCGGACTCGATCTGCGAACGACGGTCGGCGTGGTGCGCGCTATGAACAGCGAGGATGCGCGCGTGGCGCCGGCGGTGCGGCGCGCGCTGCCTGCTATCGCGCGTGCTGTCGATGCAATCGTGGAAGCGCTGCGCGGCGGTGGAAGGCTTTTTTACGTTGGCGCAGGAACGAGCGGGCGTCTTGCGGCGCTCGATGCTGCGGAATGTCCGCCGACGTTTGGCACGCCGCGCGGAGTGATTCAGGCGGTGCTGGCCGGCGGGCGGCGCGCACTGACGCACGCCAGCGAAGGAGCGGAAGATTCGGCAGCGCTAGGCGCGCGCGATCTCGCAAGGCGCAAGATTTCCGCGCGCGACGTTGTTGTCGGCATCACGGCCAGTGGCACGACGCCTTACGTTCTCGGCGCGCTGGAATTCGCGTGGCGGCGTCGCGCGCGAACGATCGGCGTCACGTCGAATCGCGGAACGCCGTTGGCGCGCGCCGCGCAAGTCCCCATCGTTGTGGAAACGGGCCCGGAAGCTGTGGCGGGCTCGACACGATTGAAAGCCGGCACGGCGCAGAAGATGGTCCTCAATTTGCTCAGTACTGCTTCGATGGTGCGGCTCGGCCGCGTGTACGACAACTTGATGGTCGGCGTAGCGCTGACAAATCGCAAGCTGCGGCGACGCGGGCTACGCATTCTGGAAGAGGCGACGGGCGCGAACGCGTCACAAGCGGCACGCGCGCTGCGTCAATCGGGACACGACTTGCGCGTCGCGCTCGTGATGCTCAAGGCCGGCGTGAGCGCGGGCGAAGCGCGGCGGCGATTGAACGATGCGGCCGGCGATTTGCGGCGCGCGATGCACGAGTAACGAAGATCAGGGGCGATATGGATAAGTTTCGCATCGAAGGCGGACGGCGGCTAGAAGGGCGCGTGACGATCAGCGGCGCTAAAAACGCGGCGCTGCCGGCGATGGCCGCGGCGTTGCTGACAGACAAAATCGTGCGCCTCGAAAATGTGCCCCAAGTGCGCGACATCCTCACGATGGCCAAGCTGCTCGCGTACTTGGACGCGCGGGTGGAATCGCCGAACGGGCCGGCGTCGACGACGATGACGATCGAAGCCCAGCGCGTTTCCGATGCTGAGGCGCCCTACGAATTGGTGAAGACAATGCGCGCGTCAATCCTGACGCTGGGGCCGCTCGTGGCGCGCTTCGGGCACGCGCGCGTTTCGTTGCCGGGCGGTTGCGCGATCGGCGCGCGACCCGTCGATCTGCATTTGAAAGCGCTGGAACAAATGGGCGCGGAAATCTCGACCGAGCACGGCTACGTGGAAGCGCGCGTGCCCGGCAGCGGGCGCCTGCACGGGGCGCATATCGTTTTTGACAAAATCACCGTTACCGGCACGGAGAATTTGATGATGGCCGCGGCTCTGGCGGAGGGCGAAACGCTTCTCGAAAACGCCGCGCGCGAGCCGGAGATTTCGGATTTGGCCGAACTGCTGGTGAAAATGGGCGCTGAAATCGAAGGCGCGGGCAGCTCGACGCTGCGCGTCCGCGGAGTGGCAAGCTTGGGCGGGGCCACGCATCGAATTATTCCCGACCGCATCGAAGCCGGCACATTTTTAGCGGCGACCGCAATCACGGGCGGCGAATTGCTGCTCGAGCGATGCGAGAAAGCGCATCTGGGCGCCGTGATCGCCAAGCTCGCCGAAACCGGCGTCGAGATTCGATCCGAAGGCGCCGATTCGTTGCGCGTGCGCGGCGCAAAGAAATTGGTGGCTGCGGACGTGATCACCGAGGAATTTCCCGGCTTCGCCACGGACATGCAGGCGCAGTTCATGGCGTTGATGACCCAGGCCGAAGGAACTTCCGCGATCGCCGAAACAATCTTTGAAAATCGCTTCCTGCACGCCAGCGAAATGGCGCGCATGGGCGCGGACATCACGATTGAGGGAAACCGAGCAGTGGTGCACGGCCCTGCCGCGCTGACCGGTACAACGGTGATCGCCTCGGACTTGCGCGCCAGCGCATCGCTGGTGCTGGCCGGATTAGTGGCGCAAGGCGAAACGATTGTCGACCGCGTCTATCACATCGATCGCGGCTACGAACACATTGAGGAAAAGTTGGCTGCGGTAGGCGCTCGCATCGAGCGCGTTTCGAGCGCCGCGTAATGGTCCGCGCAGTTTCCTGCCGCACGGTGCGCGTAAAATAAAAAAGGGCGGAGACAAGCTCCGCCCCTACAAAACCAAAACACTCTGAGCACCGGCGACTAGGTCTGCGGCGGCTCCGTTTCGGTGGTGGTTGGCGCTGGCGCTGACGCCTTCTGTTTTTCGCGCTGTTCGCGCAGAACGGCTTTGCGCGAGAGGCGAATCTTGTTGCCTTCGATCGCCAGGACCTTCACAAGCACCTGATCCCCCAGCTTCAATTCATCGCGAACGTCTTTGATGCGCTGTTCGGCGATTTCGCTGATGTGCAGAAGACCGTCGGTGCCGGGGAAGATTTCGACGAAGGCTCCGAACTCGGCCAAGCGCACGACTTTGCCAAGATATGTTTTGCCGATTTCGGCGGAAGCGGTGACGTCGCGAATCATCTGCAAGGCCTTGTCCGCGGATTCGCCGTCGCCGGCGAACACGTGCACCTTGCCATCGTCCATTACGTCGATCTTCACGCCGGTGGCCTCGATGATCGAGCGAATCTTCTTTCCGCCAGGGCCGATCAAGTCGCGAATCTTGTCCGTGGGAATGCTGAGCATGTACAAGCGCGGCGCGTAGACCGACATCGCTTCGCGTCCGGCGTTGAGCGTGGCGTCCATCACATCCAGAATTTGCAGACGCGCTTTGCGCGCCTGTTCAAGCGCCTGGCGCATCAACTTGACGCTGATGCCGCCGACCTTGATATCCATTTGCAGCGCCGTGATTCCGGCGCGCGTGCCGGCGACTTTGAAATCCATATCGCCGTAGTGATCTTCGGCGCCGGCGATGTCCGTAAGCACGGCGGCGTTGTCGCCTTCAACGACCAGCCCCATCGCGATTCCGGCGCACGCCGCGCGCAGCGGAACGCCGGCGTCCATCAATGCCAGCGAGCCTCCGCAAACGGTGGCCATCGACGATGAGCCGTTCGATTCCATGATGTCCGAAACCAAGCGCATGGCGTACGGGAAATCGGCTTCGGGTGGAAGCAGATTCACCAGCGCGCGCTCGGCCAACGCTCCGTGGCCGATCTCGCGGCGGCCGGGGCCGCGCAAGAATTTCACTTCGCCGACGGAAAATGGCGGGAAGTTGTAGTGCAGCATGAAGCGGCGGAACGCGTCTTCCTCGAAGAGCAGATCGAGGCGCTGCATGTCTTCCTTGGTGCCGAGCGTGAGCGTAGCCAACGCCTGCGTTTCACCGCGCGTGAATAATGCCGAGCCGTGCACGCGAGGCAGCAGCCCGACTTCGCACGTCAGCTGACGAATTTGATCGAAGGCGCGGCCATCGGGACGCCGGCGGCGCGTCAAAATATCGTCGCGGAAATAATGCTCGCGCAGGCGCTCGAATGCGCGCGCGGCGAGCTTTTTGCGCTCGACATCCTCGGCCGGAATCGCCTCCAGAATTTCCTTCTGGAGCGCGGCCACACGCTGATAGCTTTCCTTTTTCGGATACTTGGCGGTGTCCAGCGCGTCGTGCAGGGTCGCGCCGTGCTGTTTTTCGATCTGCGCGGCAAGCGCTTCATCGAACGGCAGCGGCGGGACGACCACTTTGACGGGCTTGAGCCGCGCGTGCAGCTCGCGAATGGCCGCGATGATGCGTTTCACCTGCTCGTGGCCGAACGCCAGCGCCTCGGCGACCGCGTCTTCGGAAACTTCCAGCGCTCCTGCTTCGATCATCACGATGGCTTCGTCGGTTCCGGCGACCACGATGTTCAGCAGGCTGGTCTTTTGTTCCGCGTACGTCGGATTGACGACCAATTTTCCTTCAAGCAATCCGATACGCACCGCGGCGATCGGCGTGGTGAACGGCAAATCGGAAATGTAGGCGGCTGCCGAAGCGGCGGTGACGGCGATAACATCCGGCTCGTTTTCGCTGTCGGCGGAAAGCACCAGAGCCACCACCTGTGTTTCGTTGCGCCAAGCTTCCGGGAACAGTGGGCGCATCTGGCGATCGATCAAGCGCGAAGTCAGGATCTCGCGCTCCGAAGGGCGGCCTTCGCGTTTGAAGAAGCCGCCGGGGATTTTTCCCGCGGAATAAGTGTTCTCGCGGTAGTCCACGGTGAGCGGCAAAAAATCTTTGTCGTTCGCGCGCGAATCCATGCAGGCGGTGACCAGCACGATCGTGTCACCGTAACGCGCCACCACGGCGCCATTGGCCTGCTTCGCTATTTTTCCCGTCTCAAGAGTGAGCGGGCGTCCACCCAAATCCAGGGTTACTTGGTGCGGTGCGGGTTGAGCCATAACTTCCAGTTCCTTTCGCGGCCGGGCCGGCGCTTGTTTGAGCGCGGGCGCCTGACGGCATACGCTGTGAATTAAATGAAGTTTCTATCGAGGAAGAAGGAGAAGCAGAATCAGAATATCGGCGCGAGCCGACCCGCTTACTGCGTTCAGCGCACGGCCCATTTGCGCACACCAATAAGCGGACGCCCGCTAAAGGCCAGGCGCTGCTGAAACCCCGGAATTTCGGACGGAACTTGGGGCCGGCTATTTGCGCAAACTAAGTCGTTCGACAATCTCGCGATACCGATCCGGGTCGCGGCGGTTGAGGTAATCGAGCAGGCGGCGGCGCTTATTGACCATCATGATCAAACCGCGCCGGGACGCATGATCTTTCATATGCAACTTGAGATGCGACGTCAGGTAATTGATGCGATCGCTCAGCAGAGCTATCTGCACTTCGGGGGAACCCGTATCCTTGACGTGCGCGCGATACTGCTCAATCAACACTGACTTACCTTCGCTCAAGTCGACCTCTCCGTTAAACCCTTAACTGCGTTCGTTTTGTCCTCTTCTTCGACCGTTCGAGCGTACCACAGCGCCCGCCGGGCACGCAAAAACAATTTCCGGTGAAAGCGGGGTTCCATGGCGGAGGCCAGTGGCGAGACGCGACGGGCGAATTTGGTTTAGCTTCGGGCGATCAACGAGAGAAATTCTTCGCGTGTGCGCTGATTGTCGCGAAACGCACCGAGCATGGCGCTGGTGACAGCCTGCGAATGCTGCTTTTCCACTCCGCGCATCACCATGCACAGATGCCGCGCTTCGATCACCACGCCGACGCCGAGCGGCGCGATGGCTTTCTCGATGGCTTGCGCGATTTGGCTTGTGAGCCGCTCTTGAATTTGCAGCCGGCGCGAATAGAGATTCACCAATCGCGGAATCTTCGATAGGCCCACCACTTTCTTGTCCGGCAGATACGCCACGTGGCATTTGCCGAAGAACGGCAGCAGGTGGTGCTCGCACAGGCTGAACAGCTCGATATCCTTCACCACCACCATTTGGTCGTAGCCGACGCTGAACGTCGCGCCATTTAGCACCTTCTCGGGGTCCTGCTGGTAGCCCTTTGTCAGGAAGCGCATGGCCTTCTCAAAGCGCTCGGGGGTATTTTTCAATCCCTCGCGATTCGGATCTTCGCCGAGCAGTTCGATTATCCGGCGCATCAGCGTGGCGATAGTTTCTTCGCCGTGGCCGTGACGATCGTCGAGCATGAGTTCATGGGTCGGTTTATTGGCGTGGCTCACTGTGGGCTCTCCTGAGTCCTAGGGCGCAAATCTTTGCAGGCTCGTTGCTCCTAAACCCTGTCTCCATCTGGGACTTACGCAGCTTGCTCGGCTTCTATTTTAACCTTTCGTTGTAGCCCATCGTTGCCCAACACATAATCCAGATCGAAGCCTAAACCAACCTTTTCGGCCCACTCCCTACGCCTCTCAAGATCATTGGACAAGCCACGCGAATATAGTTCCGTCACTGTGTTGCGAGCGTGGCCGAGCCAAAATTTGAGCAGGTCTTCTGGCGTCGCGGCGCGTTGTAATACCTCTGTCCTGAATCGCCGCAGGGAATGAAGCCCCTTCTTTGCGCCGAGAGCCCTGTGCAGATAAGTCAGCGCGGTACGCTGAACCATCGGCTGGCCCGTTCGAGTTGCGAAGACGTAGCCCGACTTTCCCTTGGTAAAGTCAGAGAGCAAGTCGGCCAGCCTCGGAGCAATGTCAACCTGCCTGATTCCGTTTTTTGTTTTTGGAGTTTGAACGATCCCGTGCCAAATGCCGCGCTGAATACTGAGCACGCGGCCACCTTGCGAAATGTCTTCGACTCTCAAAGCAAGGGCCTCAGAGATTCGCAAGCCGCTTCCAAGCAACAACGCGAACAAAACGAAGCTTCGCCCAGTCGTGTTGCTTAGGATCGTTTCGACTTCGGCTTGTGTAAGTGTCGGACGCTCCTGGTCATTTTCGTTAACTATTGGAAGCTGCACAAAATCGTAGTTCCACTCCCGTTTGTGCAGTTGATGGCCCTTATCGTCTATCGCGGAGGCGACCACCATTTTCAAAACATCACAGTGATTGATGATTGTCTTGCCTCGGAGTCCTGCGTTGGTCAGTTGCGCGATTAGCTTCTTCAGCTCCGGGTTGTCCACGTCGCAAAGCGGCAAAT
Organism: Candidatus Acidiferrales bacterium; assembly: GCA_050014395.1. Taxonomy (GTDB): domain Bacteria; phylum Acidobacteriota; class Terriglobia; order Acidiferrales; family UBA7541; genus DASPOJ01. The sequence goes on from JBEKDK010000078.1 coordinate 14,935, forward strand.
GGCCGACAGCGGGCAATATCCAGTTGTCTAAGCTATACCGCCAGTTTGAAATCGTGGAAGGCTTGACGGGCTTCCGCGTTCGGTTTGATAAGGATGCAAGCCAGCGGGCGGCCTGATCGCGGAATAGAGTTGCGTCCGTGCGCGAAGCGAACGTTGCGGGATCGTTAACGCCCTTCCGTTCGATCATCTCGCGTAATCGTTGGCGAGCAATGGAAGCAGTGCGACACTTCCCCAGAGTGACCACCTTGCGGCGACGTGGCCCATTCGGAACGTCAACCCAAAATCTGCCGTAGGCGGTTGCCGTTGGCTGCCAAGGTTTAGTTTTCTGAAACACGTTTCCCTGCTGTCCTGTTCTTCGGCTCAAGGACGGACCTCTTACTTTCCGCCTTATCGCCGTTGCATCTTGAATTGTATCAGCTTGAGTGCTTGCGCGTGAATCTTGAGACACACGTACCGCCTATGCCTGAGGATGCAAGGCGGAAAGCTGGCGGGCTTAATCCGTGTGCCGCGTGTCGGTCATAGCGGCGTCCTGGCGGGGTGTCTGGCGGCGATTATCTCAGCCTCGATCCGATTGGGGCGGATCGCTCTAGCGCCCGGAACTCAGTCTACCTCGTGCAGAATTGGAGGGT
>JBEKDK010000079.1:0-15937 GCA_050014395.1 Candidatus Acidiferrales bacterium
ACGATCTGCCACTTCTCTTCAGGGGATCGATCTACTCGTGGTTTCCTGCCCATGTTGCCTCCTGTTATGGAGGCCCTGATTCTACCTAGATGAGGTGTCCAGTTTTAGCGGGGAGCACTACAGGTGTATCACTTTTCCCCGCTCTGTAACCTAACCCGAACTTCCATTGACGCTGCTACGCTCGCGGCCTATAGTGACGCTCAAATTTTGGGGAGATCTCGGGTTGCTCGAGCGAATCTTTCACCTCAGCGAAAATAAGACCACGGTCCGCCGCGAGATGCTCGCAGGCATCACCACGTTCATGACCATGGCGTACGTGGTCGTCGTCAATCCGCGAATTCTCTCCGAAGCCGGCATGCCTGTCGAAGGAGTCCTGTTCGCCACGTGCATTTCCGCGGCTCTTGCCACGCTGGTGATGGGGCTGTCATACTCCATCGTCATCGGCCGCGGCGTTCCGTGGCAGACGGCGCTGGGCGTCGTGTTTCTTTCCGGCATGTTGTTTCTCATCTTGACGCTTACAAATGTGCGCGAGCAGATCGTCAACGGCATCCCCTTTTGCCTGAAGCATGGCACCGCCGCGGGCATCGGCCTGTTCATCGCGTTCATCGGCTTGCGCAATGCAAACATCATCGTCGCGAACCCGGCAACGTATGTAGCGCTCGGGAAATCCTCCGACCCGCGATTCATTCTTGCTGCCGCGGGAGTCGTTTTGATCGCCGTGCTGATGGCGCGCCGCGTGGGCAGCGCCATTCTGATCGGCATCGTGGCCATTACGCTGGCCGGCATTCCGTTGCACCTCAGTGCGTGGCCGCATCATTTTCTTTCGTGGCCGCATCCGGGCGGCACGTTTTTAAAACTCGATCTGCGCGCCGCGACGAAAATCGGCTTCGGCGAACTCGTTTTCGTTTTTTTCTTTGTGGATTTGTTCGATAACGTCGGCACCCTGGTCGGCGTGTGCGAGCAAGGTGGCTTCCTGCGCGATGGCAAACTCCCGCGGGCCAGCCGCGCGCTGCTCGCCGACGCCTTCGGCACAATCTGCGGCGCTCTCACCGGCACGTCCACGGTGACCAGTTACATCGAAAGCGCCGCCGGAGTCGCCGCCGGCGCGCGCACCGGCTTGGGCAATATCGCCATCGCCGCGCTTTTCGCCGGCGCGATGTTTTGCGCGCCGATAGTGGCGTGGATTCCCGCCTACGCCACCGCGCCCGCGCTGATTTTGGTCGGCGCGCTGATGTGCGGCGCTGTCGCCCGTGTGAAGTGGGACGATTTCACCGACGCCTTTCCCGCTTTCCTCACGATCGTCGCCACGCCGCTCACCTTCAGCATCGCCACCGGACTCAGCCTCGGCCTGCTCTCCTTCACGATCATGAAAGTCGGCACCGGCCGTTACCGCGAAATCAGCCCGTTGATCTGGGTTCTCAGCGCCCTCTTCCTGCTCCGCTACATTTTCCTCGGCAGGGAATAGCTTCGCCGCCGCGAAGTTCCGCGTTCGCTTTCCCCGGATCCATCGCTGCCCAGCGGGTTGCTGGGGACGCCTATTTTCAGGCTCAGCCTCTTGCAGCGCGCACCCCCGGTTCGTCATTCCGAACCCGCCGCGGCGGGTGAGGAATCTCTCTGGGGTGTGAGGAACGGAAGACACCTTCGGCGGCAGCTAACTTGCGTAAGTTTGGCGGGGCCGACGAGGCTCGAACTCGCGACCTCCTGCGTGACAGGCAGGCGTTCTAACCGGCTGAACTACGGCCCCGCATTGGGTGAGCGCTAATGGTGGGCAGTGAGTGATTTGAACACTCGACCTTCCGGGTGTAAACCGGACGCTCTAACCGCTGAGCTAACCGCCCCAGAGTGATCGTACCGGAAGCGTATCGATGCGTCAACGCGCGCCCGACGGCTGGCATTCCTAGATCAGATATTGATAATTGCGAGGCGAGGGAAAGCTGCGCGATAGAGATGGTCGTCGAAGGTGAGCAAGCCAAACCCATTCTTCAGGGCGTGCGCGCCAATCAAAAGGTCGGCGAGGATGCGTCGCGGACCGGAGTCTCGTTGTTTCCTGCGGCGGCCGGCGTAGAGCTGGAAAGCCTGACCCGCCGCGCGCCAGATCGGCTCGCCCAGCTCCCAGTCGACCGTAATACCCGTCTCCTTGCAAAACGAATCGAGAAAGGCCTCAGTCCGTGACGGAGAGGCTAGAAGCTCGACGAAGACAGGGGCGGCAACGATAAGGCTCCCGCGCCCGAGCGCCGCATCCAGCGCCGAACGCGCCGCGTTATTGAGCGTGTCATCCTCATTCCACAGGGCGATCAGAATATTGGTATCGATCGCCGTGGTCATTGGTCCCGCAGTTCGCGAACCCAGCGCACCACCGCTTTCCTGCCGCGACGAATGCCGGGCGTACCAATACCGCGATATTTCTCAAAGGGGCTTGTGGTTCTCACGGGGCGTACGAAGACTCTGCTGCCGGCGTTTTCGAAAAGCAGCTTGTCGCCGGGGCGGACGCCGAGAGCGCGCCGGATCTCATGCGGCACCGTGATTTGACCTTTGCTCGTGATACGCGCCTGTTTCTTCACTGTCGGTAACCTCATTCCTTACTTTAGCACAACTCTCCTTACATTGGCCATGGCTGTGCCGGAAGCAGCAGCGAAGCCGGCAAGAAGCGATACAGCCGCCGGGCAGGAAGCTGCTCTTTACCGATAATGTTCTTTCGCTCTCAACGCGCACCTTCCGGCGTAATTGACTCGCCTCTGGGCCTCTTCTATGATGCCAACGTGGAAGCGCAGCGCCGCGATTTGCGGCTTTGGCGGCCCGCATCATGCTCAGCGTCCCTCATCTGATCATAATTTTTCTTGTCGCGCTCGTGGTTCTGGGGCCGGAGAAGCTGCCGGAAGTGGCGCGCGTGCTCGGCAAAGCCATGGCCGAATTTCGCAAGGTCACTTCGGATTTTCGCACCACGCTGGAAGATGAAATGCGCGAGATCGATCGTCACGTGCGCGAAAAGGAGCGCCTGGATCGCGAAGCGGCCGCCGCCACTGCCGCGCGAGCCGCCGTGCCCGCGCTGCCTGAGGCCGCAAGCGCCGATTCCGCGCCGGCCGCGGTGGAAAGTGAGCCGAAGGCGACGCCCATGCAAACGGAAATTGAAGCGGCGCAGACTGAGCACGAAGCTGCGCAAGCGGAGCCCGCGCCGGCGCCCCCATCCGCGCCGGACTCAGCGCACGAATCGGCGCCGGGCGCACCGGCAAATTCTGAGGTCACGGCTCCCGAGACGCACGCCGATGAACGATAATCCCCAGCGAAAGATCGTCCGCGACGCACACTGATGGCTGACTCCAAACCACCCGAAAAATCGCGCTTCGCTTTTCTCGAAGAGCCCGGCGGCCGAATGTCGTTCCTCGAGCACCTCTACGATCTGCGCACGCGCATCGTTCACGCATTGCTGGGCATCGCCATCGGAATTCTGATCGGCGTCTCCGTTTCAAAATATGTGATTGGATTCATCATCCGTCCGATGCTGCAAGCTTTGCGCGGCGCGCATCTGGAAGACCATCTGATCTACACCAGTCCGACTGGTTACATCAGTTTGATCATCACGCTCGGCGTTTATCTCGGGTTGGTGATCGCGTCTCCCTGGGTCTTATATCAGGTCTGGCTATTCGTAGCCCCGGGACTGTACAAGCACGAGCGCGGCGCCGTAGTGAAATTTATTTTGTCGTCGGTGTTTCTGTTTCTATGCGGAATCGCGTTCGGTTATTTGGTGATGCTGCCGTACATGCTGAAATTCCTGGTCGGTCTCGGCGCGCAAGGACCTATTCAGCCGCTTATTTCCATCGACGAGTATTTCAGTCTGATCTTGGTTGTCCTTCTGGGACTCGGTGTGGTGTTCGAGATGCCGGTGGTGATTTATTTTCTGGCGCTGTTCAATTTGGTGACGCCGAAGTTTTTGTGGAAGAATTTCCGCTATGCGGTGCTGATCATTACAATCTTGGCCGCGATCATCACGCCCACGCCGGATGCTACGACGATGCTTGTGTTCATGGCTCCCATGTTTCTGCTGTATTTCCTGGGCATCGCGGTGGCGGCGATGGTCGTCCGTGGCAAAAAACGCCGCGAATCAACAGCGAATCAGGGGACCAGCTGATGCGCAGCATACCCTTTGCACTGGCGTTGATCGTGTTCGGCGCGGCGCTCGGCGCGTGTGGGCACGGCCAGCCGGTTTCCGGCGCGACGCCCTCCGCGGCTGTGGCCACGCAACAACCTGCCGCGCCGCCGCAAGCTCCACCGCCGTCGCAGCTGGACGGTTTTGACGCCGCGCGCGCCTACGATCAAGTCGCGAAGCTCGTAGCCTTCGGACCGCGCCCCGCCGGCAGCGATGCGAACGCTCGCCAACAGCAATATTTGATCGCGCGGTTGAAGAGCTACGGCTGCCCGGTCGAGGAAGATGATTTCCACGCGCAAACGCCGATCGGCAACGTGGGAATGAAAGACATCGTGGTGAAAATTCCCGGCGCCAGCTCGAACATCGTTCTATTCGGCACGCACTACGATACAAAAACGCTGGCCAATTTCGTTGGCGCCGACGACGGCGCGTCCAGCACGGCGCTGATGCTGGAAATTGCGCGCAATTTGTGTGGCCGGAAAAATCAACTCACGCTGTGGATCGCATTCTTCGACGGCGAGGAAGCGTTCAATTGGGATTGGGTCGATCCCGACAACACGTACGGCAGCCGCCAGCTGGCGGCGCAAATGTCGCTCGATGGCGATCTTCCGCGCCTCAAGGCGATGTTGCTGGCCGACATGATCGGAATCCATGATTTGCAGATCGAACGCGACACCACCTCGACGCCATGGCTCACGGACCTGGTCTGGAGCACTGCGGCGCGCCTGGGCTACGGCAACGTGTTCGTGGATGCGACGACGTCAGTCGACGACGATCACGATCCATTTCTAAAGCGCGGAGTTGCGGCGTGCGATGTGATTGACCTCAACGGCGCGTCGGCGATCTGGCACACCACCAGCGACACGCTGGACAAGATTGATCCGCGCAGCCTCGGACTCACCGGCCACGTCTTCCTTGAATCTTTCTTCGCTCTCGAGCAGAAATTTCATTAACCGCGTGGCGCCGGGCCTTCGGCGCGCGCAGCAATATGCACGCCGGCCGCGATCAGCGCAGCGCAATCGAATATGCTACATTCTGAGTTTCGTTAGCCGGGAGAGCACTCTTCGTGCGACGCATCCTAATTAAATCTTCGGCTGGATCGTATCGCTACGTGCTCGGCCGCGGCGCAGTGCGCCGAGCGCGCTCGGAATTACGCAAGCTCGATGCGCCTGCGCCGATTTTCGTCCTCAGCTCTCCGCGTGTTTGGCGCGCGACGCGTGCATCGCTCGCGGAATTGTTGTGCGACGAATCGGGGGGCGCCGCGCACAAGCCGATTCTCTTCGACGACGGCGAAGCGAACAAGAACATGGCGACGGTCGAGAAATTGTGCCGGGCGCTGCTGCGCGCGGGGGCGGATCGGCGGGCCGTGATGGTGGCTGTGGGCGGGGGAGTGGTTGGTGACGTCGCGGGCTACGTCGCGGCGAGTTATCTGCGCGGCGTGCGCGTGGTGCATGTGCCGACGACGGTGGTTGCGATGGCCGACAGTTCGATTGGCGGGAAGACGGGAGTGAATCTGCCGGAAGGGAAGAACTTGGTTGGCGCGTTTTATCCGCCGCAGCTGGTGCTCGCGGACGTGAATCTTCTGCGCAGTTTACCGCCGCGCGAGTTCAGATCGGGTCTCTACGAAGTGGTGAAATGCGGCGTGATCGGCGATGCGGAATTGTTCCGTTACCTCGAGCGCAACTTTGCGGCCGTCGCCGCGCGCAAGCCTGAGGCGCTGGAGTTCGCGTTGTGGCGCAGCGCGGCGCTGAAAGCGCGCGTCGTCTCGAGGGACGAGAAAGAATCCGGTCTGCGCGAAATTCTGAATTTCGGCCACACATTTGGCCACGCGCTGGAAACCGTCACGCGCTATCGGCGATTCCGGCACGGGGAGGCGGTAGGGTGGGGGATGCTGTGCGCGGCGTGGCTTGCGGTGGAATGCGGCATCATCGACGCGGATGACGCTGCGCGCATTGGCCGTGGCGTCGCGCGCATTGGCCCGCTGCCGACGTGGCCCAGCGTCGGCGCGGTGCGCTTGGTGCAACTGATGCGAGCGGACAAGAAATCGCGCGGGGGCCGGCTGCGCTTCGTGCTGCCGACGCGCATCGGCGACGCGAAAACCTTCGATGACGTGCCGGACAGTTCGGTGCTGCGCGTCCTCGATTGGGTTCCGCGCTTCGCCCAGCTTGAAGCGCGCCGCGCGCGGTGATCTTCCGCGTGTCTTCTGTAAACATGGCTGATCAAAATCCAGAATCAGAAACGCCTGCGTCCGGAACGCGGTATGAGGGCGCGCGCGACGAACAAGAGACTTCGCGGCGCGTGCGCGAAATGTTCAGCGGGATCGCGCCGCGCTACGATCTGCTGAATCATCTGCTCTCGCTGCGGTTTGATAACGTGTGGCGGAAGCGCGTGGCGCGGCGTTTCGCAGCGGTGCTCGCGCGTCCGGATGTGCGCGTGCTGGATCTATGTTGCGGAACGGGCGATTTGGCGATTGCGCTGGGACGCAAAAGCGCGGCGCGAATCGCGGGCCTGGATTTCTCGCACGAGATGCTGGCGCTGGCGCGACGCAAAGGCGCGGCAGCGAATTTGCCGATCGAATTCGTCGAAGCCGACGCGTTGCGATTGCCGTTTGGCGATGGCACTTTCGATTTGGTGACGACGGCGTTTGGATTTCGCAATCTGGCTAACTACGGCGAAGGGTTGAAGGAAATTCGGCGCGTGTTGCGGGCCGGCGGGGAAATTGCGATTCTGGAGTTTTGCGAGCCGAAAGGGGAATTGTTCGGCGCGATGTATCGATTTTATTTTCGGCGGATTCTGCCGGTGGTGGGTGGAGTGATCTCGGGTGACTCGGCCGCGTATTCCTATTTGCCGCGCTCGGTGGGGCGATTTCCGGGGCCGCAGGAATTGGCTGAGCTGATCGATGCGGCCGGATTCGAGAAAGTGCGCTTTGAGCGCTGGATGGGCGGGATCGTGGCTCTGCATACGGGAATCCGAACGTAAATTCTCAAAGATCTGATTTACCACAGAGGGCACAGAGAACACAGAGGGGGGCGGAGAGATCACTGCTCCGCGCGTGGCGAACTCGCCGCACGGCTCCATTCCCAAAATTTCAAAGAGCGAAAGCTGACGGCGCTTGTTGCACCGCGAATAGCGTCAATTGATGCTGCGGTGCAGGACGCGGGCGATCTGCGCGACTTCTTCGCGCAGCATCACAAATTCCGAAGGCAAAATGCATTGCGCGCCGTCGGACCACGCGTGGTCGGGTTCGTGATGGACTTCGATCATCAGGCCGTCGGCGCCAACGGCGACTGCGGCGCGCGAAAGCGGCAATACTTTATTGCGCTGGCCGGTGCCGTGGCTGGGGTCAACGATGATCGGCAGATGGCTGCGCGATTTGACGGCGGGCACGACTGCAAGATCCAAGGTGTTGCGCGAATGGTCGCTGAAGGTGCGGACCCCGCGCTCGCAAAGGATGATCTGCAAGTTGCCCTCGGAGGCGACGTACTCGGCGGCCATCAGCAGCTCGTCGAGCGTGGCGGAAAGTCCGCGTTTGAGCAGCACCGGCTTGTGGGCGCGGCCGGCGCGCTTCAGCAGGGAATAATTCTGCATGTTGCGCGCGCCGATCTGGATCACGTCGGCGTAACGCTCCACTTGATCGAGCGTTTCGTGATCTACGGCTTCGGTGACGATGCCCATGCCGAATTTTTCGCGCAGCTCCGTCATGATTTCCAGACCGGGCACGGCCAGGCCCTGAAAGCTGTAGGGCGAAGTGCGCGGCTTGTAGGCTCCAGCGCGAAACAGATGTGCGCCCGCTTTGGCCAAGGGCTCGGCGATGGCGAAGGCTTGCTCGCGCGTTTCGATGGCGCACGGTCCGGCGATCATGGCGATGGCTTCGCCGCCGATGGTCACTTCGCCTGAAGGAATCGGAATGCGCACGACCGTGTTTTCGTTCTTGAACTCGCGGCTGACGAGTTTGTAAGGCCGGCCGACGCGGATGCATTCGGCCACGCCCGGCAGCGTTTCGAGCATGCCGATATCCACGCGCGCGGTGTCGCCGGTGATGCCGATAACCGTCTTGAACGCGCCGTAGATGGGGTGCGCCTCAAAACCGAGCGCCTCGATGCGCTCCAAAACGTCTTTGACCTGCTGCTCCGGCGCACCGGCCTGCATGACGACGATCATCGGGACGTCAATACCTCCGAAAAGTGGCGAGTGGCGAGTGACGTGTGACGAGCGTGACCTGCACGGACGCGGGACGCGGCCCAACGCCAAACCGCGAGTTTACTGCATTCCGCGCACGGGCCGCAAATGTGGGGCAGTCGTGGGGTGGTCGAATAACTCCACGTTTGCCCGTTGCGGGTGGGCGAACGGCACGTCAAGCATGACACCGTGAGGCCAAGGGCGAAGGCAAGGGCCCACGCTTGCGCCGCGCGCAAGGATGGGCCAATCGGCCTAGAGGGGAACGCCCTGATAAGGAACGGCCCTAATGGTAGCGTCAGGAGCCCAGGAAATTTCGTTCAACTCTTTGCAGTATGGGCAGGCAATTCGTTGGGGCACTTCTTTGAGCATTCCAGGAGTTCCTTCCACATGGAATACTCGCTTGCATTTCTTGCAAGTTACCGTCTTGTTCATTGGGACCCCCTGCTAATCGAGGCCCGTGGTACGGCTAGTTATATACCAGGATCACGTACTGTGCAAGATAATGTGAGGCCAGAATGAATAAACGCGACATGGGGGACTCCGGGCCGGGGCGGGACAGGTGCCGGCCTCCGCTACGCAAGACATCTGTCGCGACGGAGAGGGCTCGAGTTTATGCCAAACGGCGGGGCTGCGGATTATTTTGTCGGATCGTAATCGGGGCGGCCGCCTTGGGGGAGTGCGTGTCGGCCGGCCGGGGGGCGCGGGGCGCGCTTGCAGAGGGCGAATTGCGCCAGGCGGGATTTTAGGACGAGGCGGAATCGCCAGGGCGCGACTGGGTTTTGCGACACTAAATGGATGGAGCGGTAGGAAGCCAGGTGGAGGCCGGCGCGCTGGGCGATGAATTCGAGGGTGCGGCGGTTGTAGATCGAGACGTGTTGGCCGGTTTCTAGCGTGTAGTACCACCAATCGCCGGGCTTTGGTTTGTGGGGCGGGAGAAGTTCGGTGGTGAAGAGGATGTTTCTGGAGCGAGTCAGCATGTCAGCGACGCCCTGCATGGGTGCCGTCAGATGCTCGAAGACCTCGAATGCGGTGAGGAGATCGTAGGCGGGAATGTTCGGCGCGGCGGTTGAAACCTGGACCGAGGAACCCCGGGTGGAGACAAGCTCCGCCCCTGCAGGGACCTTCGGGCCTTCGGCCGCGGCGACATTCTCGGCCTCGAATCCGCGGGCGAAAACGTTTGTGGCATGCGGATCGAAATAGCGGAAGTCGTAGCCGGCGTCGCGCATGGCGCGGACGAGGAGGCCGGTGCCAGCGCCGTAGTCGATAAAGCGGCCGGAGGGGTTAAAGAACGCGCGGATGACCAGTTGGGTTTTGCGGATGAGGTCGAGATTGCGGGAGACGATGCCGGTGTCGGTGCGAGCGATCGGATCCGAATAGGCGTCATCGAGCCAATACGGATTTTCGGTTTGGACCAGGCCGCAGACGGGGCACTCGAAGTATTCGACATTTAGGCGGCGAAGGACGATGGTGGAGCCGAAGGGCGCGGCTTCTGCGGAGCAGAGTCGGCAGAGCATGGAGGGGATGATACCACCCGCTCTGGCCATGCGCCTTCGGCGGCTACGGCGCGGTCGGCGAAAGGCACGCCGAGTGGCGAGTGGGGGGGCCGGAAGAATCATTCGATCTTCGTGGTGGTATGATCCGCGCAGGGTGCGAGAAGAAATCATCGCGAATAGCGATATTGCGCCGCCCGTTCTTTACGCGGGCTTCTGGATTCGCGCGGCTGCCGCACTCGTCGACTTCTTCATACTATTCATTCCGTGCAGTTTCATCGCGTTTGCGTTTGTGGTCGCGTTCAAGATGATTGCGGCGGCAAACCACCATGACGTCGCGGGAGTGACGCTCGTCGTGTGGCCCGTCGTCACGCTTATTGCCGTGTGCCTTTACTTTGGCGGAATGGAGGGCTCCGCGTGGCAAGCGACGCTGGGGAAAATGATGTTTGGCCTGCGCGTGAGTGATACCGAAACGCGCCGCGCGGGATTCGGCCGCGCGATGGGGCGAAATGCTGCAAAGGGACTGTCGATGCTGAGCTGCGGCGTTGGCTTCATTATCTGCGGGTTCACGAAGAGGAAGCAGGCGTTGCACGACATCGTTGCGGGCTGTCTGGTGTTGCGGCGTTCGAGATAAGGAACACCAGATACCTCACCCGCAGGCAGCGGGCTTACAGCCGGAGGAAAATCGGACGGACTAACGTCAAAAGCTGGGCACGACCGCTGCGAAACACGGTATAATTAATTCTTCGTTGGACACCGCTTATAGCATCGAAGACCGCTCATAACATTGCTCTCCGTTGACAACATCACTATGCGGTTCGGCGCTCGACGTCTGTTCGAGGACGTCACCTGCTCGTTCATGGAGGGGCGGAGGTACGCCATCACGGGGCCGAACGGGGCAGGGAAATCCACGTTGATGAAGATATTGGCGGGGGAGATGGAGCCATCCGCCGGGTCGGTGACGCGGCCGAAGAAACTGGGCGTGCTGCGGCAGGATCAATTCGCGTTTGACGAATTTCGCGTGATCGATACGGTGATTATGGGGAATGCGCCGCTGTGGAAGGCTCTGGCGGAGCGCGACATCTTGTACGCCAAGCCGCACGAGCACTTGACGGACAAAGATGGGATGCGGCTCGGAGAGCTGGAAGGGATCGTGGGGGAAGAGGGCGGCTACACGGCCGAGGCCGACGCTGCGATTCTGCTGGATGGGCTGGGCGTGGAGGATGCGCTGCACGAGCGCAAGATGAGCGAGCTGCAAGGCGGGCAGAAAGTGCGCGTGCTACTGGCGCAAGCGCTGTTTGGGGCGCCGCCGGCGCTGCTGCTGGACGAGCCGACGAACCACTTGGATTTGGACTCGGTGCACTGGCTGCAAGATTATTTGTGCGCGTATGAAGGCGTGCTGATCGTGATCTCGCACGACCGGCATTTTCTGAACAGCGTGTGCACGCACGTCGCGGACATCGACTACGAGACGGTGATCATGTACGTGGGCGGATACGACGACATGGTGATCGCCAAAACGCAGATTCGCGCGCGCATCGAGGCGCAGAACGCGGTGCGCGAAAAGAAAATCGCGCAGTTGAATGAGTTCATCGCGCGATTTTCGGCGGGCACGCGATCGTCGCAGGTGATGTCGCGCAAAAAAGAAGTGGAGCGGATGCAGACGGCGGAGCTGGCGCGCTCCAATATTCAGCGGCCGTACATGAAATTCGATATGAACCGGCCGTCGGGCCGGCATCCGCTGGAGATTAAGGGGCTGAAGAAATCGTACGGCGATCTGAAAGTGTTTGAGCACTTCAGCGCCAACGTGACGCGCGGAGAAAAAATCGCGCTGGTGGGGCGCAACGGCGCGGGAAAAACCACGCTGCTGAAATCGTTGATACGCACCGCGACGGGAGCGATCGACGACGAGGCGCGAAAATTTCCGATCAATGGCGGCACCGTGCACTGGGGGCACGAAGTGTCCGTGGGATATTTTGCGCAGGATCACACGGACTCGATCGTCAAGGGAACCACGGTGATCGAGTGGCTGCAGCAATTCGATCCGCGGGCCACGCAGGAGGAATTGCGCGGGTTGCTGGGGCGCATGTTATTTAGCGGCGAAGATGCGCTGAAGCCGACCAGCGCGCTTTCCGGCGGGGAATCGGCGCGCGTGATTTTCTGCCGGCTGATGCTGCAGCGTCCGAATTTTCTGGTGCTCGACGAGCCGACCAACCACTTGGATTTGGAAGCGATCAATGCGCTGAATATTTCGCTGCAAAAGTATGAAGGAACCGTGCTGCTGGTGACACACGATTACGACGTGATCGACGAAGTCGCCACGCGCATCTGGCATTTCGACGGCGGGCACATCGAGGACTTCAAGGGACCCTACGCGGACTATCTGCGAGACGTGGAGCGCAAGGCGGCGCAGGCAAAGAGCGCGGTTACGGCTCCGGCTGCGAAGGGCGGGCGAGAGGGGCAAAAGTCGCGTACACACTGATACTACAAGGCTTAGGGGCGATTCTGGGCCTTGGCGCCGCGCGGAAAATACGGGCGAAAGGCACAAAGGCTTTGGCGGACTCCGCAGCATCGGATACAATAGTTTGGCTCGCCTCCGCAACTCTCGCGACAGAGGGCCCGAAGAAATAGGGAATGGCCGAATCTTCACACATCTCCGAACTCCCCTACGACATTGAGGACGAATACCGTTTAGAGCTTGAGGCTGAGCCGCACCCCCCGGCTTGGATGGACGGCAGCGTCCGGATCGGCATCCACACCTCGATCGCCGGCGATTTGACGAACGGGCTGGAATCGGCGCGCAAGCTGGGCTGCAATGCGCTGCAGATTTTCTCCGCGAGCCCGCGGATGTGGCCGCGCGCCGGCACGCGCATTCCCGAAGCCGACGCGGCGAAATTCCGCGCGCGACGCGAGGCGCTGGCGCTGGGGCCGCTGGTGATCCACGCGAATTACCTGATCAATTTGGCTACGCCGGAACCCGTGCTGCAAACGCGCACGATTCAGGCGTTTCACGATGAGATTGTGCGCGCGCTGGCGCTGGAGGCGGATTTTCTGGTGTTGCATCCCGGCTCGGCGCGCGGATCGACGCTTGGCGAAGCCGTGGCGCGCATCGGGCAGGGACTGCGCCACGCGATGCGTGGATTGCGACCGGGGAATTTGCGCATTCTGCTTGAGAACACTTCGGGCATGGGGTCGGCGGTCGGTTCCCGATTTGCGGAGCTGCGCGCGATTCTGGACGCCGCGCCGGAATTGCCGCTGGGCGTTTGCCTGGATACGGCGCACACGCTCGAGGCCGGCTACGACATTCGCACGGCGGAGGGGCTGGAGCGCACGCTCGATGAGATCGAGCAGACGGTGGGGCTGGACCGTGTTTTCGTCGCGCACGTAAACGATTCGAAGACGCCGCTGGGGTCGCGCGTAGATCGCCACCAGCATGTTGGTCGCGGCGCGATTGGGCGCGCGGCGTTTACGCGCATGTTGTTGCATCCGCGGCTAGCGCGCAGCGGGCCGCAAGGCTTGCCGGGGCGCGCGCTGATCCTGGAGACGCCGATCGATAAGCCGGGCGACGACCGGCGCAACGTTCGCGCGCTGTGGGAGCTGGTGGGAATTGGCGTGCACCAGGCGCCGCACGCGGAAAATGGATTTTCGATGCTGCGCCGCTCGGGTGGCTCACGGCGAAGCGCCGCGAATGGCGCGGGCAAATCCGCTGCGCGCGGGAAGCGGACGGCGGGGCGCAGTCGAGCGAGACTTAAGAAAAAACGCAGTTAACGCCAATCCTGCTGCGGTCCGCGGACGCGTTTCTGCGAAGGAAAAACCGTGGCGGATTACGCACCTCAGGCAATCGAACAAAAATGGCGCGAACGGTGGGAGCGCGAAGGCGCGTTCGATCCCGACGCCAGTCCGGGCAAACCCAAGTATTACGTCCTCGAAATGTTGCCGTATCCTTCCGGAACTTTGCACATGGGCCACATGCGCAACTACACGATCGGCGACGCCGTGGCCCGCTACAAACGGATGTGCGGCTACAACGTCCTGCACCCGATCGGATGGGACGCCTTTGGGCTGCCCGCCGAAAACGCCGCCATCAAGCGCGGCACGCCGCCGCGCGAGTGGACGAACGCAAACATCGCGCAGATGAAGGCCGTCTGCAAGCGGTTCGGATTCAGCTACGACTGGCGGCGCGAGATTTCCACGTGCGAGCCGGAATACTACCGCTGGAACCAGTGGTTCTTCCTGCGCATGCTCGAGCGCGGGCTGGCATATCGAAAGCGCAGCCGCGTGAACTGGTGCCCGCAATGCCAGACCGTCCTCGCGAACGAGCAGGTGATCGACGGCTTCTGCTGGCAGCACGACACCACGCCCGTCGAGGCCAAGGAAATCGAGCAGTGGTTTCTGCGGATCACGCGGTACGCCGACGCGCTGCTCGACGACATGAAGCAGCTCCAAGGCGGATGGCCTGAGCGCGTTCTCGTGATGCAAGAGAACTGGATCGGCAAGTCGCGCGGCACGCGCGTGCGGTTCGACGTGTCTGGCATCGACGGCCTCGGCCTCGAAGTCTTTACCACGCGTGTTGACACGATCTACGGGGCTTCGGCCATCGTCATTGCGGCCAGGCACCCGCAGGTCGAAAAGCTTCTCGCCGGAGTGCGCGGGCGCGCGACGATGGAAAAGCAGCTGAAAGCGATGCAAGGGAAGAGCGTGAAGGCGGCGGACATCGCGACCGCTGAAAAGGAAGGATTCTTCACCGGTCGCTTTGCGCTGAATCCATTCTCGGGCGAGCGCGTGCCTATCTGGGTCGCGAATTTCGTTCTGGCGGAATACGGCACGGGCGCGGTGATGGCGGTGCCAGCGCATGACCAGCGCGACTACGAGTTCGCGGAAAAGTATCACTTACCCGTAAAGATCGTGGTGCAGCCCACGACCGGCACACCGCTGCGGGCCGATCGCATGAACGAGGCATACACGGAGTACGGGCGGCTGGTCGATTCTGGACCGTACACGGGGCTGACGTCCGAGCAGGCGATTGAGAAAATGGGCTCCGACGCTGCCGCGAAAAAATTCGGCGCGGGCGAAACGACCTACAGGCTAAAGGACTGGGGCATCTCGCGCCAGCGCTACTGGGGCACGCCGATCCCGGTGCTCTACTGCGAAAAGGACGGCATCGTCCCCGTGCCCGATGATCAGTTGCCGGTGCGACTGCCGGAAAACGTCGCGCTGACCGGCCAGGGACAATCTCCGCTCGCGAGTGTGCCCGAATTCGTGAACGCGACTTGTCCGAAGTGCGGCGGCCCGGCCCGGCGCGAGACGGATACGATGGACACGTTCATCGATTCGTCGTGGTACTTCTACCGCTATACCGACCCGCACAACAACCGTGCGCCGTTCGACAAGGCGAAGGCCGCTTACTGGTTCCCGATCGACCAGTATATCGGCGGCGTCGAGCACGCGATTCTGCACCTGATCTACTCGCGCTTTTTCTGCAAGGTGATGAACGAACTCGGACTGGTCGACCATCGCGAGCCCGTGAAGCGGCTCTTTTCGCAGGGGATGGTGCTGAAGGACGGCGCGAAGATGTCTAAGTCGAAGGGCAATATCGTCGGCGCGATCGAGATGGCGGACAAGTACGGCTGCGACACCGGCCGCATGTACACGCTCTTCGCCGCGCCACCGGAAAAAGACCTCGAATGGAGCGAGCAGGGAATCGAGGGTTCCGCGCGCTTCCTGAACCGCGTCTATCGCCTGATCGACAAGCACGCCGGGCGGCTGCCGGCGGCGCCGGTCGATTTGGGCCAGACCACCGATCTGGCGAAAGCGACGGCGAAAGAGAAGATCCTGATCCGCAGGACGCACCAGACCCTGAAGCGCGTGACGAACGATTTCGAGTCGCGCTGGCATTTCAACACGTCGATCGCCCTGATCATGGAGTTGGTGAACGAACTCAGCGCACAGGAGCCGCTCGATCAGGATGTTTCGCCGATGATTCTGAAGCGCATCTTCGCCGTGCTGGTGCTGATGCTTTCGCCGATGGCGCCGCACATCGCCGAAGAATTGTGGCAGAAGCTGGGGAATTCCGGCGGAATTTCGGTGCCAGGTGCGGGCGATGGGAGCGGGGGCGGCGGCGCCG
>JBEKDK010000080.1:0-15376 GCA_050014395.1 Candidatus Acidiferrales bacterium
ATACCAAGGCTTGCAGTTTCTGCGCGACGGCCTAAGCCATTTGACAGCGATGCGCGAACATCGGCACACTAGCGATTTCGTCCGCCTGCGGCGGACGCTATCGCGCGTAACGCGCCGCATCAAAGGACCGTCTTTGACCCGCACATGCGCTACTTGATCACCGGCATCACTGGATTCGTTGGGCCGCACATGGCCAATCTGCTCGTGGAAGAAGGGCACGAAGTCCACGGCCTGGTGCGCACGTCGAATGGGCGCGAGGACGATATTCGCGACGTCGTTCCCGATCGCATCTTCGACACGCTCACATTCCATTACGGCGATCTGACCGACTACGAATCGCTGACGAACGTGATTCGCAAGACGCCGTTCGATGGTGTGTTTCACCTCGCCGCGCAGAGCCATCCGCCGACGAGCTTCGCCGATCCGCGCGGCACATTCCTGATCAACGCCGTCGGCACGATGAATCTGGCGGAAGCGATTCGCGTGCATCGCCCGGCGTGCCGGCTGATGTCCTGTTCGACGTCCGAGGTTTACGGCGCGCCGCTGGAATCGCAGGGGCCGATCCACGAAGGCTTTCCGCTGGAGCCGGTGAATCCATACGGCGTGAGCAAGGCCGCGGCGGATCTGTACGTCCGCGAGCGCGCGGTTTCCGAGAAGCTGCCATTTTTCGTGACGCGCGCGTTTTCGCACACTGGCCCGCGGCGCGGAAAGCGATTTTCCATCGCTTCCGACGTGTATCAAATGGTGCGCATCCTGAAGGGATTTCAGGAGCCGGTGCTGCACGTCGGCACGCTTTCAAGCAAACGCGTGGTGATGGACGTGCGCGACGCTTGCCGCGCGTATCTATTGCTGATGCAGAAAGCCGCGGGCGGCGAAGCGTACAACGTCGGGGGCGATGAAGCGTTTACGATGCTGCAGATCGTCGAGCAACTTCTGGAAATGACCGGCCTGAAGGATCGCGTGAAAATTTCCGTCGATCCGAAACTCGTGCGCCCCATCGATATTCCGGTGCAGATTTGCGACACGCACAAGTGCCGCGAGCTGACGGGCTGGAAGCCGCTGATCCCCATCCGCCAAACGCTCGAAGATCTGATCGCATACTACGATCGAAAGATCGAGAAGTGAGCCGCGTGCTGCGCGCCGGCACATTTCGCAGGAAAATCGCGTGAACTCCTGGAATCCAGATCCGTTGCTGCCGCCCGCCGATCCGTCAACTGCTGAGACGCAGACCGCGCCGACGATCGACGCGCCCGCCGCGATTGTCGGCGGCGGCGAAACTGGCGCGCCGCGACGTGAGGTCCCTCCCGATCTCCGCGTGTCCTGGGGCTGGACCGATTTTCTTTGGTTTTTGCTGTTCGCGGTGATCAGCAGCATGGTGCTGACGGCGCTGGTCGAGGTGGCGGCCATCACATTCTTCCATTCGCCGGCGCCGCGCACGCACAGCAGCGATTCGCTGAGTCCCGCCGTGGTAGTGATCGGGCAGGGATTGTGGTCCGCTGCGGCGCTGATTTATTTGTACGCGATGGTGCGCATGCGTACGGCGGATCCATTTTGGCGATCGATTGGTTGGCGCGGGCTTCGTGGACCCAGCGAATCGCGGACGGGAGTCGCTCTGCTGTTCCTCTCCGGCGGCGCCGTTATGGCGGTGGCAGTTTCGGTGCTGGGACGCCTGAGCGGGGAAAACGGCCAACTGCCGATCGAAAAACTTTTCGATAGCCGAATGAGCGTCGAACTGCTGATGGCGCTGGGCATTCTGGTGGCGCCGCTGGTGGAGGAGACGATTTTTCGCGGCTTCCTTTACCCGCTGCTGGCGCGGCAATTCGGCGTACCGGTGGGCATCGTGATTACGGGTTTGGTGTTCGGCTTGATGCACGCGGCGCAGTTGTGGGGCGGATGGAGCCAGATCGCGCTGTTGGTGGGCGTCGGAATTACTCTCACTTGGGTGCGCGCGCGGACGGGCACGGTGCTGGCCAGTTTCCTGATGCACCTCGGTTACAACGGCCTGTTGTTTGCCGCTTTCTTCGCCGCCACGGGCGGGCTGCGTCATTTCCCGGCCGGCACATAGGACCGAGTGGATAGCGAGCACATGAAAGTTACACAGCCAATCGAGTGGACCGATCAGGGCGTCGTGATGGTGGACCAGCGGCGGCTGCCCACCGAAGTGATCCGCCATACTTACACCGACTATCGCGACGTCGCCGCGGCAATTCGCGACATGGTGATTCGCGGCGCGCCGGCGATCGGCGTGGCCGCTGCGATGGGATTCGCGCTGGGCGTGCTGCGCTCGAAAGCGAAAACGGTGGAAGAGTTGCGCGCGGAAGTGCCGCAGATCGCGGATGCTCTGGCGCACACGCGGCCTACCGCTGTCGATCTGTTCTGGGCGATCAAGCGAATGCAAGGCCGCTTCGATGCGCTCGCGGCCGCGGGCGATCTGGAAGCGCTGAAGCGCGAAATGGTGGCCGAAGCGCGCCACGTGCACGCCGATCGCTGGTCCGACGACGAAGCCATCGGCAAATTCGGCGCCGCGCTGCTGCCGGCCGAAGGCCAGATCATGACGCAGTGCAACGCCGGAGCGCTGGCCACCGCCGGAATCGGCACGGCTCTGGGCGTGATTCGTGTGGCCGCCGAGCAGGGCCGCAAAATGCACGTGCTGGTGCCCGAAACGCGGCCGTACTTGCAGGGCTCGCGCCTCACTGCGTGGGAGCTGCACGAAGACGGCATTCCGCTGACGCTGATCACGGACAACATGGTCGGGCATTTCTTCAAGAAGGGGCACGTGGGAGCGGTGGTGGTTGGCGCGGACCGAATCGCGGCCAACGGCGATACGGCCAACAAGATTGGCACGTATCAAATTGCCGTGCTGGCGCGCGAGCACAACGTGTCGTTCTATGTCGCCGCGCCGATCTCGACGCTCGATCTCGCAATTCCATCTGGCGAACAGATTCCCATCGAGGAGCGCGCCGCCGAAGAAGTGACGCACATTCGCGGCGTGCGCATCGCGCCGGAGGTCGCAGTGGCGAATCCCGCGTTCGACGTAACGCCCGCGCGATTGATCGCCGCAATCATCACCGAGCGCGGCGTGGCGCGCGCGCCGTATACCGATTCCCTGCGGAAGCTTGCCGCGGCGCGTTGAATGTTTCGCAATTGTGATTCCGGCGCAGTCGTGGCCGAAAACGAAATCGTGGGGGGGCCGAAAATGAAATCCAAATCTGCAATCCTGACGCTGGCGATGCTGGGAGCTTTCGCGACACTGGGCTTCGCGCGAGGCCAGAGCACCCCGCCGCCCCCTCCCCCGCCGAACGCGCCTGCGGGACCCTCGAAGCCAACGAGAATCCGTATCGGAGGGAACGTCCAAGGCGCGAAGCTGATCACTAAGGTGCAGCCGGTTTATCCACCGCCGGCGGCCGCAAAAGGTGTCCAAGGAAACGTAGTTCTGCATGCGGTGATCGGCAGAGACGGCAGTGTGAAGGCGCTTCAAGTGATTTCCGGCGATCCGCTGCTGACTCAGGCGGCATTGGACGCCGTAAGGAAATGGATGTACGCACCGACGCTGCTAAACGGCGATCCAGTCGAAGTTGATACGACGATTACGGTTGTATTCAAGCTGGACGCGAAACCACCGCAACAGCAGGCGGCTCCGGCTGCGCAGGCGGCGTCCCCGGCTCAAGCACCCGCGGCGACGCAAGGGCACACGATGCCGGGACAAACTCCACCCGCCGCGGCTCCGGCCATCGATCCGCAGTTGAAGGCCGATATTCTTCATCTTTTTCAGGTGATAAAGCTGCGCGAGAACACGGCGGACTCGATGCACGCCACGATCGACAAGTTGCGGCCCCAACTGATCGCATCGCTTCCGGCGACGCCCAACCGGGACAAAATTGTCGAGACGTATCTGAGCAGGCTTTTGGCACTGGTGCAGTCCGACGATTTCGTCAACGGCACAGTCGCCGTTTACGCGAAGTATCTTTCCGACGCCGACGTGAAGGCCCTGATCGCTTTCTACCAGACGCCGGCCGGAGAACACTACAACGCGGCGTCGACGAATATCTTCGCGGCGACCTCGCAGGTGGGACAGGAAAACGTGGCCAGAAATCTGCCCGGAATCCTGAAGGACCTGTGCTCCGAGTATCCCGAGCTTCAAGGCCAAGCCAGATTCTGCCCGAAGATCGAATTGGCTCCTGCGAATCCAGCAGCTCCGCCAACGCCAGCCGCTCCGGGCGCAACCGCCGCGCCGAGCGCACCAGGCGCACCCACTCCGCCGGCCACACCGCCTATGCATCCACCGGACGACCGAAGGTAGGCACTACCCCCACCCCCGGTTTTTTTGGAAGTATTGATTCTAGAAAGCTTAAGGTCAAGATTTGCGGAAGTATTGATTATAAAAGACTTTAACCGCCCGCTAATGAGCAAGATACAAAATGCGCGAAAATTCTTGGAAGTGTTGATTCTAAAGAGACTTAGGTTCGACATAAGTCCTCCATAATCAACACTTCCGAGACCTTGTAAGTGTTCATTCTAAAGGGACTTAGGATCAATTTAAGTCCTCTATAATCAACACTTCCGAGAAATGCTGCTAGTCGCAACTGAGTGTTGCAACTGGAGGTCGGGGGCGCTGCAAGGAAAAAGATAACGCCGAGGCGCAGAGAACGCCAAGACTCGCGGAGACGACTGCGCCAAGCGCCGTCGGCGGAGTCGTCACGGCGAGCAGGCGTGGATGCGATAAACGTGCGGCTGCAACTCATATGACATGTTAGCACGAATGGTACTCACATGTCAATGTATCTATTGAGTATTCGAATAGGATGGCTGTGGAAATTCATTCGAATGGCGCGTGATTCGGCTCGCCGCCATCAGGGACGCTCAGTTGTTATAGTAGGTGTATTTTCGATGCTCAACAGGGGCGGCGACTCGGGTTCCATTAGGATTCAGAACGGTCGCGGTCTTTTGGGTCCAATTTCTACGCTCGTCAAAAATGTAGCTGAAAGTCGACGTGGACGCTGAGCCGGATTGTTTGGTGGTCCACGAGAGCATGTTCCCGGAATCGTCGTAGGTATAGACCTGCTCGTCTCCCACGCTCCCATCGAGACCGTAGTGGGCCTCGTCCAGCAGATTACCTTGTTGGTCGTAGCGCTTCAGCACTCGGCCGACCTGCAGGCAATCACCGCAGCCCCAACCTCCGGTCCTCGATAGACCCGGCGCAGTCGTGACTGTCTCGATCTCGCGCCCGGAATTGTCGTAGGTCGTGTCGATCATCCAAGTCGGAGTCGAGGCCGGTGCCTGCCGATCGCGCGGGTAGAACCCGGTGGTGAAAACGAGTGTCCTCCTTCGGTTGGGAGCGGGGTATTGGTATTCCGTGTGCCCTTCGTCCGCTGCATTCGCGGCTTGAGGAACCTCCGCGATGAGCCGGCCCTGATCGTCATATCTGTAGTCGGTGCGGTCCCGCAATCCACCTCCCGGTGCGTAATGCAATTCCGATAATTCGTGGCCGTTGCCGTCGAACGTTTTTTCCAGAGTGACTTGTATGATTCCGTCGTCATTGTGGATTTGCGAGCGAATCAAATTACCTTGCGCGTCGTAGTAGAGGACCACTTCGTGTTCCGCGATAGCGTCGTTATGCAATGCAGCCCCGTTGGATCTGGTGGCAACGGTGCCGCCGCGGCCGTCAGGCGAGAAGGTGGTGCGGGATTCGAGCGATCCATCGTTCCTGACGACCGACGTTTCGGTGAGGTGCCCCTGCTCTGAAAATTTCCGTATCGTGTGATTTCCGTGGGCGCTATTGACTACGGAATCTTGATCGCTCACGGGCGTTTGCCAAATTTCTTCAGTTCGAACCGGGCCTTTTAGGCCGCAGTTGGCGCGTATGGAAGGATGCGAATCGCACGCTGGTATCCGCTGAGCGAACGATGGCCGAACGCATAGGGGCGATAGGCTCGCAAGCAAGAATCCTGGCAACAGCAAATACGAGCGGGCACCCGCGCTCCAGATACGTGGCATGACGATATGGACGCGACGCGGCGGCATCGGGTTGCTTCTTCGCGGCGGCGGCGAGTTACGAATATCTCGTCTGCGGCGTATCGTGCGTGGCGTTACCATTGCAGCGTCCGCCCTGCCGCAACGCACACACGAGAGTCATTCTGAGGCCGCCGCAGCGGCCGAAGAATCCCTCTTTCGTGGCCGTTGACTTCTGCCCTCGCCGCGCACGTCCACGTCAAAGGCCGTGAAAGAGGGATTCTTCGCTCCCCGCTGGTCGCTCAGAATGACTCTCGTTGTTTTGTCGCGGTGAAATGAACGCTACAACGGTAACTTCACCCACGATAGGCCGACGCAAAGGCGATATTCGTTATGCCCGCCATGCTCATTGCCGCTTTCTGCTCGCTTTTGGGCTGCGTCTTTCACCTTGACTTAAGGGCGGGGCGTGCTAAACTCTTGAATTGCGCTGTAGCCTGCCTGCTGGACAGGAGGGCATGTTCTTTGACAATTTGCACGAATGATATGTGCCAGAACCCGTTCGGTTCACACTTGGATTGCCGCGAGGTAAGCCAAGGATATTGAGGAAATCGAGCGACAAAAAAAGTTCGCCTGAAGATGTCTGGCCCCGAAGCGATTCGGGGTTTTTCATTTTTTGGCAAAGGATACAAACGAGAGTTTGATCCTGGCTCAGAGCGAACGCTGGCGGCGTGCTTAACACATGCAAGTCGAGTGCGCAGTTCTCTGTAGCAATACAGGGGATGGGCGCACGGCGCACGGGTGAGTAACACGTGGGCAATCTGCCCTTAGGTGGGGAATAACCCCGCGAAAGCGGGGCTAATACCGCATGACATTCCGGGGACCTCGGTTCACCGGACTCAA
This sequence comes from Candidatus Acidiferrales bacterium, assembly GCA_050014395.1. Taxonomy (GTDB): domain Bacteria; phylum Acidobacteriota; class Terriglobia; order Acidiferrales; family UBA7541; genus DASPOJ01. The sequence continues at coordinate 6,850 of JBEKDK010000080.1, forward strand.
AGGCCGCAAGGCCGCCGAAGGAGGAGCCCGCGCCCGATTAGCTAGTTGGCGAGGTAACGGCTCACCAAGGCTTTGATCGGTAGCCGGTCTGAGAGGATGGCCGGCCACACTGGAACTGAGACACGGTCCAGACTCCTACGGGAGGCAGCAGTGGGGAATCTTGCGCAATGGGCGAAAGCCTGACGCAGCGACGCCGCGTGGGGGATGAAGCTTTTCGGAGTGTAAACCCCTTTCGACCCGGACGAATGACCCGCAAGGGTTTGACGGTACGGGTATAAGAAGCCCCGGCTAACTACGTGCCAGCAGCCGCGGTAATACGTAGGGGGCCAGCGTTGCTCGGAATTACTGGGCGTAAAGGGTTCGTAGGCGGTGCGGCAAGTTGGGAGTGAAATCTCTGGGCTTAACTCAGAGGCTGCTTTCAAAACTGCCGTGCTCGAGTGCGGGAGAGGCCAGTGGAATTGCAGGTGTAGCGGTGAAATGCGTAGATATCTGCAGGAACACCCGTGGCGAAGGCGGCTGGCTGGACCGCAACTGACGCTGAGGAACGAAAGCTAGGGGAGCAAACAGGATTAGATACCCTGGTAGTCCTAGCCCTAAACCATCAGGACTTGGGGTGGCCCGCGTAGGCGGGTCGTCTCGTAGCTAACGCGTTAAGTCCTGCGCCTGGGGAGTACGGTCGCAAGACTGAAACTCAAAGGAATTGACGGGGGCCCGCACAAGCGGTGGAACATGTGGTTCAATTCGACGCAACGCGAAGAACCTTACCTGGGCTTGAACCGCTACTGACCAACGGTAGAAATATCGTCTTCCCGCAAGGGACAGTAGTAGAGGTGCTGCATGGCTGTCGTCAGCTCGTGCCGTGAGGTGTTGGGTTAAGTCCCGCAACGAGCGCAACCCTTATTCGTAGTTGCCACCCGCAAGGGGGAACTCTACGAGGACTGCTCCGGATAACGGAGAGGAAGGTGGGGATGACGTCAAGTCAGCACGGCCTTTATGTCCAGGGCTACACACGTGTTACAATGCACGGTACAGACTGTTGCGAACCCGCGAGGGGGAGCTAATCGGATAAAGCCGTGCTCAGTTCGGATTGCAGTCTGCAACTCGACTGCATGAAGCTGGAATCGCTAGTAATGGCGCATCAGATCGGCGCCGTGAATACGTTCCCGGGCCTTGTACACACCGCCCGTCACATCACGAAAGTGGGCTGTACTAGAAGTCGCTGTGCTAACCGTAAGGAGGCAAGCGCCCAAGGTATGGCTCATGATTGGGGTGAAGTCGTAACAAGGTAGCCGTAGGAGAACCTGCGGCTGGATCACCTCCTTTCTAAATAAAGCGGCAGTGGAACCTGTGCAGGTGTGCAGGGGAAGCTGTCCAAATCCCCGAATCGTTCTCACGAACGGATAGGGGGTCTTGGTTCTCACGGACCAAGACGTCGTCTCGGCTCTTCTAAGCCTTACGGGTTCTGACAGATATCATTCGGCAATTGTCAAAAGAGCAGGCCAAAATTTTGAGGCCCGCCGGATTTTTTCGGCGGGCCTTTTTTGTTTTTCCGGGGCGATTCTGAAACTACATTACGCCGAGCGCGGCGCCTCTTTTTTCTTCGCAGGTTTCTCGGGCTTATCCGCGGCAGGCGACGCCGGCGCGTCCGGCTTGAGCAAGCGCATCAAGGCCACTGCGGCGTGCGAGAGGCGCGCGCCGCGGCGGGAAACGATGTAAAGATGGCGCGGCATTTTCATTTGGCGGATGCGCACTTCGGCTAGGCGGCCGCGCTCAATGTCCCATTCGACGCACATGCGCGGCACGATCGCCACGCCCATGCCCATTTCCACGAATCGTTTGATGGATTCGATCGTGGGCAGCTCAAAATCCATGTGCAGCGGAACGCTGTGCCGCGCGAACATCTGAATCACGCCGCTGCGGAACGGCGAATCCACGATGTGCGCGACGAACGGCTCCGAGCCCAGTTCGCTTAAATCCACTTCCTTCTTTTTCGCCAGGCGATGGTTCGGTGGGACGACCAGCGTCAACTCATCACGCATGATTTCGACGGCTTGGAGCTTCGGATCGTGCGGCACATAGGAGACGGCGCCTAGATCGAGATGGTAATTGAGGATTTCGCGCGGGATGTCGCGGGAATAAACGCGCTGCACGGCGATGCGCACGCCCGGATACGCCTGATGATATTTCGCCAGGAACGGCAGCAGGGCGTGGATTGCGCTTTCATTGGCGCCCAGCGAAAGTTGGCCGATATCCAGGCCCTTCAATCCCTCGAGGCCCTTCACCAGTTCATCGCGCAGATTCAGCAGGCGCTCGGCGTAATCCTTCAGCAGATCGCCGGCGTCGGTGAGCTTCACCTGGCGCGCGCCGCGGACTACCAAGGGCTGGCCGAGCGAATCCTCCAGCTTGCGCACGGCGATGCTGACCGCCGGCTGGGTACGATAGAGCTTTTCGGCCGCCCGGGAGAAGCTGCGCTCCTGGGCTACGGCCAGAAACACTTGTAATTGAGAGAGATCCATGGAATTGCCTCAACAACCGGATTTGAACCGCCGTTTGCGTTATAATGTAAGCTTATACGGATTACAAGTAATATAAATTGGACTTGGTGTCCGGCCGCGGTCAGACTACAGACCTTGGCGACGCATGCCGCCACCCGGCGCCCACAATACAATGCACCATATACAGATTTTCGACACCACGCTTCGCGACGGAGAGCAATCGCCCGGCTTCTCGATGACCGTGCCGGAGAAGCTGCGCCTGGCTCACCAACTGGCCGAATTGGGCGTGGATGTGATGGAAGCTGGCTTCCCCATCGCCTCGCGCGGGGATCTGGACGCGGTGCGCACGATCGCGTCGGAAGTTACCGGCTCGCGCATAGCCGCGCTGGCTCGCGCGCGCCGTGAGGATGTGGACGCTGCTCTCGAAGCGCTGGCTCCGGCGCGCAGCGCACGCCTGCACATTTTTCTCGCGACCTCCGATCTGCACCTGCACCACAAGCTGCGCACGACGCGCGAAAAGGCGCTCGAAGCGATTTCGGCGATGGTGTCCTACGGCCGCAAACATTGCGAGCAAGTGGAATTTTCCGCCGAGGACGCCAGCCGCAGCGATCTGGAATTTCTGGCGCAGGCCGTGGATGCCGCGATTCGCGCTGGCGCGACGGTGATCAATCTGCCGGACACGGTTGGCTACGCTGTGCCCGAAGAATACGCCGCGATGTTCACCAGCGTGCGCGAGCGGCTGGGCGATCCGGCCGGGATCACGTGGAGCGCGCATTGCCACAACGATCTGGGATTGGCTGTGGCGAATTCGCTGGCCGCGGTGCGCGCCGGCGTGCGCCAGGTGGAATGCACGATCAATGGAATCGGCGAGCGCGCCGGGAATGCCTCGCTGGAGGAAATCGCCGCGGCGCTGGCCGTGCGTCACGCCAGCTTCGGCGTCAAAACGAATCTGCGCCTGGATAAAATTTTCGCCACCAGCCGGATGCTCAGCGAAGTCACGGGCGTTCCGGTAGCGCCGAATAAAGCCGTGGTCGGCTCGAATGCCTTTGCGCACGAAGCCGGAATTCACCAGGACGGCATTCTGAAGAATCCGCTGACGTACGAGATTCTTTCGCCGGAAGCGGTTGGCGTTCCCTCGCGGCAACTGGTGGTCGGCAAACATTCCGGGCGCAACGCACTGCGCGCCAATCTGAAGGAATTTGGCTACGAGCCGACCGACGAGGAGCTGGCCGAATGCTACCGGCGCGTCAACGCCCTCGCCGACCTATCCAAGAGCGTCCCGCAGCGCGAGCTGCTGGCAATCGCGCACCAAGTGATTCGCAAGAGAGTTTTCGCCACGCTGCCTGGCGACGCGCGCGCGGCTTCCTGAGCCGCATCGCCGCATTCTGTCCCCCTAAATGACTGCGCAAACAATCAGCGCAATCCCCAGCGCGGCTCCTAGCGCGAAGGCGAAAAAGCAAAAGACCGCGAGCCCAACGAAGAAGATCGTTCTGTTGCCCGGCGACGGCATCGGCCCGGAAGTAACACGTGTTGCCGCCGACGTTCTGCGGACCTGCGCATCCGAGCGCGGGCTTCGTTTGGAATTCACAGAGCTGCCGTTCGGCGGCGCCGCCATCGACGTTGCGGGCGAGCCGCTCCCTTCCTCCACGCTGAAGGCTTGCATCGCAGCCGATGCGATCTTGCTCGGCGCGTGCGGCGGACCCAAGTGGGACAAACAGCCTCCGGGGCAGCGACCGGAATCGGGGCTGCTCGCGCTGCGCAAAGGCCTGGGGCTTTACATCAATTTGCGGCCGGTGCGCTTGCGCCCAGCGTTGGCCGGAATTTCGCCGCTGCGTCCTGAGCGGGCGCAATCGATCGATATCGAAATCGTGCGCGAACTCGCGGGCGGGATTTACTTCGGCGAGCACGGCGAAGAAACGCTCGACGGCGGCATCGAGCGCGCATGGGACGTCGAAACTTACACCACGCCGGAGATCGAACGCGTCGCGCGATACGCATTCGCCCGCGCCGAAGCGCGCTCGCGGCACGTTTCCTCCGTGGATAAAGCCAACGTGCTCACAAGCTCCGTGCTTTGGCGGCGCACGGTAACTCGCTACGCGGAAAAGCATCCCGGCGTAAAGCTCGATCACATGTATGTGGACAATGCGGCCATGCAATTGGTGCTGGCACCCGCGCAATTCGACGTGATCCTCACCTCGAACATGTTTGGAGACATTTTGAGCGATGGCGCGGCGGCGTTGGTCGGCTCAATCGGGCTGATCCCTTCGATGAGCAGCGGCTCCGGCCCATCGCTCTACGAGCCCATTCACGGCTCGGCGCCGACGCTGGCCGGAAAGGACGTGGCCTGCCCCATCGGCGCAATACTTTCGGCGGCGATGCTGCTGGGCGAAAGCCTGGGTCTGGCGGATGAAGCGGCCGCGGTGGATTCGGCGCTGGAGCGCGTCCTAGAGCGTGGATTCCGCACGGTTGACATCGCCGAGCCTTCCAGCCAAACGGTCGGCTGCGCGCGATTCGGCGAACTTGTAAGCCAAGAGCTTGCGGCAGTGCTGAGAGAACAGTCCTCGGGCAAGGCCGGCGGCGCCTGACGCGGGAGCCAGATGTCTTTGGGGCCGTCGCGTACTTCGTTCGCTATTTCTTCACCTGCGAGGTCTTGTTTCCACATCCCGGGGGTGCTATTTTCATGCCTTCCCGTGACCTCGATTGACGTCCTTACCCTGTGGTTTGGGACTCGGCTTTGAGTCGATCCGAAATACAATCCGGGCTATCTGAACGAACCAACGGCCGGGGCCCAGGTTCGTCCGCTTCGGCGCCGATTGCCGCGCCGGAAGTGACCTCCGCCCCGACGTACTGGCGCGTCGAGAGCAGCTTGCTGGATTTCAATGCCCTGCGCGCCATCACGTATCTGGCGTGGAATGCGCAGGGCTTCGCGCAGAGATGGGGCCGGCACGGAGCCACGCTGCTACTCACGCTGATTCGGCCGCCGCTGCACACCGTCAATCGCGTTTTCTCTACACGCGTGCTGCACACGCTGCTGGCCGGGATCACCCGCGACCGCCTGGATTTGCTGGGCGAAGAATTCTTCGAGTACGTGCTGAAGCCGGAGCTAAAGCCCGCCGGCTTGGAGCGGCTGCGGCAACAAATGAAGCAGGGCGAAGTGGTGCTGGTAAGCCAAGCTCTCGATCACATGATGCGGCCACTGGCGCAGCACCTGGGCGTGGAGCGGATCATCGCGAATCGCCTGGAATTTCGCGATGGCGTGGCCACCGGACGTCTGCTGGACCCGGTGGTGCTGCCGCGTGGGCCGCTGGCCCTGCTCGGCGGCGGGAAAGCCGACGGGCGATGGGACGTTCATCGCGTGGCGCGGGGGCTTGGCCGCAAATCCAGCGCCGCGGCGCTGAGCGACGACGAGCGAGTCCGCCAAGCCATCGTGCCCGCGGCGCGCCCCGAGCCCGCCAATCATCTGCCGGTGGTGGTGTTTGACCGCGACGCGCGCGTCGAACCGCTCTCCGTGCGTCAAGCGCTGGCGGGCAAGCACATTTTGCTGGTCGGCGTCACGGGCTTCATCGGCAAGGTGTGGCTGGCGCATCTGCTGAATAATTTGCCGGAGATCGGCAAGATATCGCTGCTCATCCGGCGGCAACGCAGCACGACGTCCGAGCGGCGCTTCGAGAAAATCGCGGAAGGATCGCCCGTATTTGAGGCGCTGCAAGCGAGACTCGGCGCGGGCTTCGAGACGTTCCTGCGGGAGCGCGTCGAGGTCATCGAAGGCGACGTCGGCAAGCCCGGGCTGGGCTTGGCACCTGACGATCGGGAGCGCCTGGCGCGAACTCTCGACGTGGTAGTGAATAGTTCCGGCCTGACGGATTTCAATCCCGATCTTCGCGACGCGCTCGCCAGCAACGTGGAACCCGTCACCCATTTGGTCGACTTCCTGCGTGAATCCGACCACGCGACACTGCTGCATCTTTCCACTTGCTACGCCGTGGGCCAGCGCGATGGCCGCGTCGCCGAAAAAGTGACGCCCAATTACACTCCGCTGCATTTGGACGATTACGACGCCGAGCAGGAGTGGCAGCAGCTTCGCGACTTGATCCACAACGCGGAAATTCGCAGCGAGAGCCCCGAGGTGCGCGTGGCGCTGGAACGCCAGGCGCTTGGCCGGCGCCGCCAGAAAAAACTGCCTGAGGGCGAAGAGCTTGAAACGCAGATCCGCAAGAACCGCGCGCGCTGGCTGCGCAACCGCATGATGCGCGCTGGCACGCGCCGCGCGCAGCACTTGGGTTGGCCGAACACCTACACGTTCACCAAGAGCCTGGCCGAATCGCTGATCGTGCACCGCGGCGCGGGACTGCCGATCGCGATTGCGCGGCCTTCGATTGTGGAGACCTCAACGGAGGAGCCCTTCAGCGGCTGGAACGAAGGTATCAATACTTCTGCGCCGCTTTCCTATTTGCTCGGCACATATTTTCGCCAGTTGCCGACGAACGAGCGCAAATGTCTGGACATTATTCCCGTGGATATGGTGTGTCACGGAATGACGCTGATCGCCGCGGCGCTTGTGCTGCGGCGGCATGCGCCGGTCTACCAACTGGCCACTTCGGCAGCAAATCCCTGCGACATGGGCCGCTCTATCGAACTGACCGGCCTTGCGCACCGCAAACATTTCAAAGCGCAGCAAGGCCTGGAGCACTGGATGCGGCTGCGTTTTGAAACCATCCCCGTCTCGAAGCGGCGCTACCGGAGTCTTTCCGTGCCAGCGCAGAAGGCCGTCGTGAAAGGAATCAATCGCGCGGCCTCCGTGCTGCAATTCAAAAAGCCGCCACTGGCGCGGCAAGAGCGCGATTTGGCGCGCGTCGAACGGCTGATCGAATTGTATGAGCCGTTCATTTTGCACAACGAGCAGGTGTTCGAGTGCGGAAACGTTGAATTGCTTTCCGCCGAATTGCCTGAATCCGAGCGCGCGTCGTTCGCCTTCGAGCCGCGCTCGATCGACTGGTGGGAATATTGGATTCAGATTCACATTCCCGCCCTGCGAAAATGGGTCTATCCGCTGATCGAAGGACGCGCGCCGGAGCCCACGCCGCGCCGCCAATTCCGAATGAGTGAAGAGCCCGACGCCGGCGCTGAGCCGCCCGCAGCGCTCTCCGGACCCGCGGGAGCCGCACCCGCCTCCAACGCCACATGGCCCTCTTCTTAACTGGCTCGACCGGCTACATCGGCGGGCACATCGCGGCGCGGCTTCTCGGGCGCCACGATGAGCAGCTGAACGTGTTGGTGCGCGCAGACAATGCGCAGGATGCGGCCGCGAAACTTTGGCGCGGTTTGCAGTTACACATGGATGCTGCCGCGTTTGCCGATGCGATGGGCTCGCGCATCACCGTTTTTCGCGGCGATCTCACCGAGCCGCATTTTGGCCTGAGCGACGCGGATTATCGGCGCTTGGCGGAAACCACCGATTCCGTGATTCACTGCGCGGCGTCGCTGAATCGCAAATCCGAAAAAAGTTGCTTGAACGTGAATCTTCGCGGCACGCTCGAAGTGGTGCAGCTCGCGCGCCGCGCGGCCGCGGGCAACGGCCTGCGGCGATTCAGCCAGGTGAGCACGGTGGCCGTGTGCGGCGAACGGAATCGCGAAGTCGTCACCGAAGACGCATCGATCGATTGGAATCGCTCGGACTACGATCCTTACGCGCGCACGAAAAAATTCTGCGAGCACATGGTGCGCGAATTGCTGCCGGACGTGCCGCGCACCGTGTTTCGGCCGAGCATCGTGCTGGGCGATAGCCGCAGAGCGGAGACCACACAGTTCGATATGGTGCGCGCGTTCGTTTTTCTGGCGCGATTGCCCGTGCTGCCGTTTCGGCCGGATGACCGCATTGACATCGTGCCGGTGGACTACGTGGCGGACGCCGTCGTGGCGCTGCATCAAAAGCCACGGCCGGAGCACGAGATCTATCACCTTTCTTCCGGCACGGGCGCGGAGACGTTTCGCCAATTGACCGACACGCTTTCGCACGCGGCGGGAAGAATGTC
>JBEKDK010000081.1:0-15338 GCA_050014395.1 Candidatus Acidiferrales bacterium
CTACCACCGCGATCCGTCGCTGCGCTGGAAGTTCAGCCTCGGCATTCCGCTCTACTACTACATGCTCGGCCGCAAGCTCTTCGGCCGCGAAATGAAGTATCCGCTGCTGCGCCTGGGCCATTTTCCGGAGTGGATGCTGCGCCGCAAGCTCTATCTGGATTTCTCCAACGGCGACGAACCGAAGTATCGCGTCCCTGACCACGTTCCCGTGCCCGAAGATCGCCACCGCCCCGCCTTGCCCGACGTCGATTCGCAAGGCCTCGTCGTTCTCTAGTCCCGAGCGCAGTCGAGGGGCCTCGTCGTTTTGTAGGGATTCGCGAGGCGAATCCCTGCCGCGCCGCCAAGTCAAAACTCGTCATCCCGAGGAGTCCTCGACGCCTGCCCGCCGCAGGAGGGAGGCCGAAGGTCCGCCGTGGCGGAGATCTCTCTGTCGCTCTTATTCGTATGTCAGTGTGGCCCTGTGTCCCACGTGTTTACTGCGGAACCTTCTCCGCATCTGCCGATGCCTGCCCGCCGTGGCGGGCGCTATCCTGAAACCCCCGTCATTCTGTAAGCGAACTGTCCCCGCCGCGCTCCGCGGAGTCTCGAGTGAATTCCAGAATCTTTCGCCCCTGCGCCGGCTCGCGCTGCGAAGGCGCCGCGCCCCTGCCGTACAGATCCTTCAGCAGTAATTCCACATCCTCTTCCGACAATTCGTATGCGGCGAAATTCTTGCCCCCCAGCGACCTCGCCGTCGCGTCCTTCCGCGCTTTCGCATCTTCCATCAATTCCTGTTCCGCGATGATCCAGTCGGCGATGTCATAGCCGTCCCGCCCGCCGCGTTGCAGATAAATTTCGTACGCTCTTCGTTCAATTCGCTCTTTCGGAATAGATCGATCCAGTTGCGGCATCACGATTTTGTCGCTCCTAAGCCCCGCCGATGCTGCCGCGGGAAATTGTCGAATACCATAGCACTCCCGAGCGTCCCGCAATAAAGCGAATCCCTGATGAATGCGACGTGAATAATTGATGGACCGCCGCAATCGCCCCTTCCTCGCCTCGGCGCGCCTTTCGCCGCCCGCGCCCTGGCGGGCTGTAGCCGTGAGCGCAGCGAACGCTTGGCGTACGCGGGCTCTCGACTCTTTGCGCTCTTTGCCTGCTCTGTGCCCTCCGTGTTCTCTGTGTTATCGCTTGGTCGTTCTTTGCTTTATCCCGAAATTCCCTCGATCGGCTCTCTGGCCGCTGACACATCCTCCGGCCTCGGGCCGTCCGCATCCATGCCCCCGATCCGAAGACGGCGGCATTCGAATACTTCTATTCGAATACTAACTTATAAATACCTATTGACCTAGAGTAAGCATCGATGTTAAGCTCTCGCATGAGCTTGACGCGATGCCCCCGCGCTCGCACCCCGCGCCTGCCCGCCCGAGGAGCGAGTGTTCTTCGTGAGTCTCTGTGTCCTCTGCCCCTCTGCGTTATCTTTAGCCGGCCATCAACCCCGCCGCGCCGCTCGCCGGTTCGCCGACCGCCTCCCAGCCGCAGCGCGCCGGCGATTCGCCGTGATCGACGGACCGCCAGTTGCAATAGTCAGTTGCAACTAGCAACATTTCCCAGAAGTGTTGATTATGCAGGACTTAAGTCGATCCTAAGTCCCTTTAGAATCAACACTTCCAAGAATTCTTGCATATTTTATATCTCGCTCATTAGCGGGCAGTTGAAGTCTTCTATAATCAACACTTCCATGAAAAATGACTTTAAGTTTTTTATAATCACCACTTCCGAAAAAACAGGGGGGTGGGGGTCCAGTTGCAACTCCAGTTGCAACTGGCGACAGCCGAGCCCGCCGCGGCGGGCGGGTCCCGAGCCTGCCTGCCGACAGGCAGGCGCAGGCCGAAGGCTGCAAGCTGCAAGCTCGCCGTGGAGAGCTCGCCGTGGCGAGTCCGCCGTCGCGGAGATCCCTCTGTCCCGGCGCAGCCGCTACTCGATCGTTCTCGCTCCCTTGAGGCCAGAGCCGTGCCGGCCTATGATGTGCGCCGGTGAAAACACATTATGACCAAATCTAGAATGCGATTCATGAATTCAATCTTCGCTGTCGCCGCCGTCGCGACGTTCGCGTTGATCGCGCCGATCGCGGCCTGCGCGCAGTTGCCAGCTTCGGTGCAAGCGGCAGCGCCGCCGCAAACTTACACGCTCGGCCCGGATTCGCAGCGCCAGCCCGGCGTTCCGCAAGGCGTCGTCACGAAATACACCTGGACCAGCCAAATCTATCCGGGGACCACGCGCGATTACTGGATTTACGTTCCTGCGCAGTACAACGCAGCGAGGCCCGCGTGCCTGATGGTCTTTCAGGATGGCGGCGGATATGTGGACCCCAACGGCAGTTGGCGCGTGCCCATCGTTTTTGACAACCTGATCGCCAAGGGCGATATGCCGGTCACCATCGGCGTGTTCATCAATCCCGGCGTCGTCCCGGCGCTTTCACCCGACGCGCAGAATCGCTTCGATCGCAGCTATGAGTACGACGCGCTGGGCGATCGCTACGCACGCTTCCTGATCGATGAGATCCTGCCGCAAGTCGCCAAGCTCTACAATATTTCCACAGATCCCAACGATCGCGCCATTGCCGGCTCCAGCTCCGGTGGCATCGCCGCGTTCAACGCGGCGTGGAATCGCCCCGATCAATTTCACCGCGTGATGACGTTCATCGGCAGCTTCACCGATCTGCGCGGCGGCGATCAGTTGGCCACGCTGATCCGCAAAACCGAACCCAAGCCGCTGCGCGTTTTCATGCAGGACGGCACGAACGATCAGAACATCTACGCCGGCAGTTGGTACCTGGGCAATCAGCAGATTTGTTCCGCGCTGCAATACGCGGGCTATGAAAGCACCTTCGTCATCGGTACGGGAACGCACAGCAGCCAGCACGGTGGATCCATTCTGCCCGATGCGTTGCGCTGGCTGTGGAAGGGTTATCCGCAGCCCATCGCCACGCCCCAGCCCGCCGCTGGCGCCGAAGCCCCGTCCGCTTTCATCGATCCCGCGAGCGGGTGGGAGCTGGTCGGCCAGGGTTACAAATTCAGCGACGGCGCGTCGGTCGATAAGCTCGGCAACGTTTATTTCACCGATCGCCCCAACAATCACGTCTACAAGGTCGATCTCGACGGCAAACTTACCATGTGGGCCAACGCCGACGGTGAAGGCGTCAACGGAATGATCTTCGGCCCCGATGGCCGCGCGTATCTGTGCGAACCGCTAAAGCATCGCATCGTCAGCATCGCGCCCGACGGCACAGAAACTGTGCTCGCCGCAGACATCGATTATCCCAACGATCTCACGGTGCTCGCGAACAACACGATCTACTTCACCGATTCCAACAAACACCAAGTGTGGTTCATCGACGCCAAGGGCAACAAACGCGTGGTGTACGCCGGCACCGACGCATCGGGAATCAATTTCCCGAATGGCGTGCGCACTTCACCCGATCAATCGCTGCTGATGATTTCCGATACGCGCAACAAATGGGTGTGGTCGTTCCAAATCCAATCGGATGGCTCGCTCGCCGACGGCGTGCCGTTTTATCGCCTGGAAACGCCGGACGACGATTCGCAAAGCAACGCCGACGGAATGACCGTCGATACGCAAGGTTTCCTCTACGTCTCAACGAAGCTCGGCGTGCAGATCTGCGATCCGCCCGGCCGTGTCCAATTGATCCTTAACAAACCGCAAGACGGTTGGCTTGCCAGCATGGCCTTCGGCGGCGCGGATATGCAGTGGCTCTACATCACCATCAAAGACAAAGTGTATCGCCGCCACATGAAGCGCACCGGCATCCCCACGTGGGAAGTGTTGAAGCCGCCGGCGCCGCGCCTGTAACGCGCCCGGCGGCGCTTTTCATTCTTATTTCGAGGATGGTGGTGAGCCCGCCGAGCGAATCTTCGCGCGATTCTCGACCATACTCGCGGCCATGCGCATCGCGGCTTTCATGTTGCGTGGATCAGTCTTGTTTTGGCCGGCAATGTCGAATGCCGTGCCGTGGTCCACGGAAGTGCGGATGATCGGAATGCCCACGGAAATATTCACGGTCTCGTAGAAATCGATCAGCTTCATCGGGATGTGCCCTTGATCGTGATACATCGCGACCACCAAATCGTAAGCGCCCTGTGAAGCCTGCAGAAAAATTGTGTCCGGCGCGTGCGGGCCGCTGCACGGAATTCCCAATTGACGCGCTTGCGCAATCGCGGGCGCGATGATTGCTTCGTCTTCGGCGCCAAAAAGTCCGTGCTCGCCCGCGTGGGGATTCAAACCGCACACTGCGACGCGAGGTTGCGCGAAGCCCAGCCATTGCATGGCTTCGCGGCCGGCTTTAATTGTGCGAACGATGCGCGGCGCATCGAGCTGGATCGCTTTGCTGAGCGGAACGTGTGTGGAGACGTGCACGACGCCGAGGCGCTGGTTCGCCAGAAGCATCCACGATTCTTGGCAGCCGCAAAGTTTGGCGATGAATTCGGTGTGCCCCGAAAACGGCGTGCCGGAAAGTGTGACCGCTTCCTTGTTCAGTGGCGCGGTGACCATGGCATCGGCTTCGCCGGAGAGACACATCTCGGTGGCCGCGCGAACATATTTAGCGGCTGCCGCGCCACACTCGGCGCTGATTTGGCCAAAGCGAAGGCCAGATTTTTCGGGCAGCGCTTTCAGGTCCATCACGCGCGCGCGCAATTGTTGCGGTGCGATTCCGCAGGATTGGCCCGTGCGCTCGAGCACCCATGAGTCTCCCACGATGATCCAATTCGCCAGCGACGCGATGGCCGGATCGGAGAGTGCTTTGAGTGTGACTTCCGCGCCCACGCCGGCCGGATCTCCGATAGTGACGGCAATGGATCGTTGCTTTTCTTCCGCCATGCTTGGTCCTCGCTAACGCGCGCTCGATTGGATTGCGCCGAGGCGCTCCGCCAAATGTAACAGCGTTGATTCGTCGCCGAAGCCGCCCGCTTTTGTGGCGACCGGCAAACCGTCAAGCATTCCTTGTCGAATAATTCCCCAGGGAATTCCGGGCGACACTTCACCTCGAAGGTGGATCGCGGCGGCGCCGATCGCATCGCACACGAACTCCGCGGTATTGCCTCCGCTCACGAACGCGGATGAAATTCCAGCGCTCTTCGCTTCCGCGATAAGCAGTGCAATTCGCTCGCGGTCTGGATTCGCGCCGTAAACAAGGAGCAATGCGTGGCGCCCGCTGCGAACGATCTCGCGCAATTCGTCCGGCTTCGCCGTCTCGGCATTGAGCGCGTCCGCGACGCCGCTTTCGATCAGGCGCCGGACTTGCAGCAGCGTGACCGGATTGTCGGAGCCGATGCAGAACAGAATCGGCGCGGCTCGACGCTCGGCGCGGCCGACGTGCAAACCCTCGGCCTTCTTTGGGCCGGCGGGGCGCACGGGGAGGCCGGAGTTGCGCGCCGCGGCTAGAATTTGCGCCGCGTATTTCGCGAGGCCAGCGGAGCCGGCCCACAACGGCCGCTGCGGCAGTAGTTGCGGCAATCGATGCAGTGCGTGCGCGATGCGCTCAAGATCCTGCTCGGTTTCGGAATCGCAAAGAATGAATTCGGCGCCTGCGGCGCGCAGGCGAATCATTTCCTCCGCGATTTTCTCCGCCGAAGCTGCGCCGACGGGCGAAAGCAGCGCGATGTTCTTCAGCCCCTGACGCGAGAGAAGTTTGCGCACGTCGATCGTCGATGAGCCGGTGCAATCGCTGACACTCAGCATGCCGTTGGCGATCGTGCGGCCCTGGGCCGGGAGCGCGGGAGCGAGGACGGCGAATTCAGTTCCGGCGGCGCGCATCATGGCTTGCGACTCAGAGACGAGGTTGCCGCGCAGCGTCGAATCCACTTTCTTGAAATAGAATGCGCACTCGGTGGAGGCCATGCTGCGAGCGAGGCGTTCGACAGCTTCGGCGGCGGCTTCCGGCGTTTCGTGGCGCGTGCGCGAGTTCGCAAGCCGCACGTCGGCGCTCGCGATCGCGCCGCTGTTTGCGATCTCCACGACGCTCGAAAGGCCGCAGCGCGCGAACTCCACGCCGGCGTCGCAGGCGCCGGTAAGGTCGTCGGCGATTACCAGAGCCGTGGCGGCCTGACGCGCGGAAGAACTGTCGAGATCCTCGGTCATTTTCATGCGCGCGTCGCGCGATTTCATGCCCGGCTCCGAGAAGGTTCTATCACAAGTGGAAACCCAGGCGCGACGGAGTCCTGGGCAGTTCGCGTGGCCTTTCGCGATCGCCGCAGATAGCCATCTATTCGCGTAGAATCGAAGAGCACACGTGTCGCGGGCGCCAGCCCGGGCTGGCGAGTACGCGACACTTGCAGTAATGCTCTGGCACTTGGGCTTCCGCAAGCATCATAGTGAGTGCAGGCACCTCTCTCCTCTCCGGCTGCTCGATCTCCGGTGCCAGTAGGGCAGCAATCAAGCATTCCCCTCGCGGGATACTAACTGCTCGTTAGGCTGTTCACCCCTTTAGCAAAGTCCAGTGTGTATGCGGCGCTTGCCATTTTGGCAGACGGCCCCATGCGGGAGCTTCGCTGTGCAAGCAGAATTTTTTGCGGCGCATCACGTTCGCTGCGCAGGAGTGTGCTCGCCGCTTCGATGTGCCGCTCCGAAACAGCGTTCTCCGCGTGAAACACGGCGGCCCGCACGCGTCCAGCCGGTTTCGTTTCCTTTCATAGACTTGCGGGCCGCGGCGATGGGCTTGGCATTGCAGCTTACCAAGCGGGCGGACGCTGTGTTGCGGCGTGGCCGTTTTGATTTGTGCGCGCGTCCGCGATGGACGCGCGGAGTGACGGAGAGAAAAACAAGATCGTGCTGAGAGGCAAACGATTCGCGGCGTGGTGCGCGGCGGGGCTGATGCTTCTGGCCGTGCTTTGCATTTTTGCGCCTGCCGCGTCCGCGACAGCCACCACGACGACGCTGACGCTTTCGGCTTCGACGGTGACGGTGGGAACGGTGGTGACGTTTACGGCCGCGGTGTCCAACGGCTCGAACGTTACGCTGGGCACGGTGACGTTTTGTGACGCCGCCTACACCTATTGCCTGAACGCACCCGCGATGATCGGCACGGCGCAATTGACGTCAGCCGGGACGGCGAGTTTCAAGCGAATGATCGGGGCCGGCAGTCACAGTTACTACGCTGTATTCTCCGCGACGACTTCTCCGGCAAATGCGACGAGCACGTCGGCAACGCAATCGCTCACGGTCAGTGGCGCGACCACGACGGCAGCGCTCGGAACATCGGGCTCCGCGGGAAACTATTCGTTGACGGCAACGGTAGTGGGAAAAGGCCCGGCGAGTTTGGCGCCGGCTGGCAGCGTGTCATTCCTGGATACGTCGAACGGCAATTACGCTGTGGCGTCGGCAACGTTGGGCGCGGGAACCCTGGCGCAGACATTCGCGACACAGGTCACGTACCCCGCGGCAGCCACCGCATGCGAAGTCGCTACTGGAGACTTCAACGGAGACGGCAAGCTCGATCTGGTGGAGTCGAATTGGACGACTAACACGGTGGGCGTATTGCTTGGAAACGGAGACGGCACGTTCCAGGCAAGAGTCGCGTATACGGGTTTGAGCTGTCCGATGGGCATTGCAGTTGGAGATTTCAACGGGGACGGCAAGCTCGATTTGGCAGTGGTGAACAACTGCGGTGGGGGCTCGATAAGTGTACTGCTCGGGAATGGAGACGGAACGTTCCAAACTGCCGTGAACTACACGGTTGGAACCAATCCCCAGGGTATCGCCGTGGGGGACTTCAACCGGGATGGCAAGCTGGATCTGGTGGTGTCCAATTCGGGCGGCACCACAGTGGGCGTCCTGTTGGGGACGGGCACCGGTACGTTCGGGGCGCAGGTTACTTACACAGTAGGCTCCGCTCCTATCGGGGTGGTGGTGGCAGACTTCAATGGGGACGGCAAGCTCGACGTGGCCACCGCGAACGGCAGCAGCAACACGGTGAGCGTCCTGCTGGGTAACGGGGATGGCACCTTCCAGGCGCAGTCCACGTATGCGACCGGCACCGGTTCCAACATCGATCCTACGGGATTGGCGGTGGGGGATTTCGACGGGAACGGCAAGCCCGATGTCGTGGTGACCAATTACAACGGCAGTGTTGGGACCACGGTGGGAATAATGCTGGGGACCGGCACGGGCGCGCTCGGGACTCCAACGCTTTACACGGTAGGAACGGGTCCCGTCGGCGTCACGGTCGGAGATTTCAACGGGGACGGTGCTGTTGACCTCGCTGTGGCGAACCAAGCCGGCACCGTGAGCGTGCTGCTGGGCACCGGCACAGGAACGTTTGGAACCCAAGTGGCCTACGCGGTGGGAACGACCGTCTATTGTCTGACTGTTGGGGATTTCAACGGCGATGGCAACCCCGACTTGGCGGCGCTGGATAACGGCACGTCCACGATCAGCGTGCTGCTGGACAGCGTGACGCAGACGGCGACGGCGGTGGCGGCGAGCGTGGCGATTCCGGGGACGGGCACAGCGCATCTGGTGGATGCGAGTTATCCGGGGAACACGAATTTTGCGTCGAGCGTCTCGACGACGACATCGCTTACCTCTACGACACCGACGACGCCGAAAGCGTCAGCGTCGTCGTCGTCACGGCCCCCACGCCGTATAGCATCGCGGCCGAAGTGCTCGCCGCGAAATCCGTGTCGCCACCGTAAATCGCCGTAAAGTTCGCCGTGCCCGCCGCCAGCGTTGATGCCGTGAACGTCGCCGCGCCCGTATCGCTCAGCGTTCCTGTGCCCAGCGTCGTCGCGCCGTTCTTGAACGTCACCGTCTCGCCCGTCGTCGCGAAATTCCCCGCCGCGGATGGGGCCAGCGTCGCCGTCAGCGTCACGGCTTGCCCGAATGAGCTGCCCGTCGCGGGCGTCGCCGCCAGCGCCAGCGACGTAGGCTCCAGCGACGTCGTCAGCAACGTCTGCGCCGACGTGCTGTACCCAAAATTCGCATCGCCCGGATAGTTGGCGTCGACAAAATGCGCCGTCCCCGTCCCCGGTATCGCCACTCCCGTGATCGCCCCCGTCTCCGTCTGCGTCACAACATCCAGCAGCACGCTCACTGTCGGGGCGCCAGAATCCGTCACCGCTAGGTCGGGATTGCCGTCCGCATTAAAGTCGCCTACGGCCAAGTAGACAGGCCCCGAACCCGCTGCGTCGGTGGTCTGCGGCCCGAAGGTGCCGGTGCCGGTCCCCAGCAGCACACTCACGGTCGTGCCACCCAAATTCGCCACCGCCACGTCCGCCTTACCGTCTCCATTGAAATCCGCCACAACGACGCCAACAGGAGTGTTCCCCGTGGCGTAGGCGACCTGCGACTGAAACGTCCCGTTCCCGTTACCTAGCAGCACACTTACCGTGGCGCTAAGGTAGTTCGTCACCGCCAGATCGAGTTTCCCGTCCCCGTTGAAATCTCCCACCGCGACGGCAAAAGGTTCGGTACCGGTCGCGTAGGAGACTTGCGTCTGGAACGTCCCGTCCCCGTTTCCGAGGAAGATGCCCACCGTATTGGTGCTCAAATCTGCGACGGCCAGATCAGGTTTGCCATCCCCGTTAAAGTCCCCCACCGCAACGTAATAAAGGGTGGACCCCGCGCTGCAGTTGACCGCACTTTGGAACGTGCCATTCCCATTCCCCAGCAGCACGCTAACTATGCCGCCTACGGTCGCCACCGCCAGATCCAGTTTTCCGTCCTGGTTGAAGTCTCCCGCCACCACGCCGGCCGGACCGGTTCCAACTGCAAACGTGGCCTGCGTCTGAAAGGTGCCATTCCCGTTCCCCAACAGCACGCTCACCGTGCCGCCGTTGTAATTCGTCACCGCCAAATCGAGCTTGCCGTCCCCGTTGAAATCTCCCACTGCTATTTCATAGGGTCCGGTTCCGACGGTGTAGTTGACGGCGCTCTGGAACGTGCCGTTCCCGTTCCCCAACAACACGCTCACGGTCGTACCGCTTCCGTTTCCGTAATTCGCGATCGCCAAATCTGGTATTCCGTCGCCGTTGAAGTCACCCACGGCGACGCCGTACGGGACGGTCCCCACTGCATAGCCAACCTGCGGCGCGAAAGTTTGCGCCAATGTGCTCGCCCCCATCGAAGACGCGGCGGAATTACAGCTTCGCCAGGAGCACGTGGTGCGCCTGGAGACGCGCGCGCCGAATATCGAAGGCAAAGGCGCCATTCAGCAGCGCGAGTTGGTGATCAATTCCCTGCGAATGCGCCCGGATCGTATCATCGTCGGCGAGGTGCGCGGCGAAGAGGCGCTCGACATGTTGCAGGCTATGAATACAGGCCACGATGGCTCGCTGACGACGATCCACGCGAATTCGCCGCGCGATGCGCTCGCGCGCCTGGAGACGATGGTGGCGATGGCCAGCCTGAATATTCCCGATACCGCCATCCGCCGGCAGATCGCATCGGCGATTGACGTCGTGATTCAGGTTAGCCGCCTGAGCGATGGGACGCGCAAGATCGTCAACATTGCGGAGATCACGGGCGTGGAAGGAGATGTCGTCACGATGCAGGACATCTTCATGTTCCGAAAGCACGGCGTTCGAGACAGTGGGGAGGTCATAGGTGAATTTACGCCGACGGGCGTGCGTCCTCGGTTTGCGGAGCGCCTGGAGGTGACGGGGATTCACCTGCGCGCATCGATGTTCGAGTTTCCTGCGGACGCTTCGAGGAAGTTGTGATCGCGGAGCCAAGCCCGTTCGATGTTTTGGAAGAAGCGGTACTTGGTTTGCGGTGGTTCTGCCAGTTCGCGAGGAGTTTGACTTGGCGCTCCTAGTTGCTGCCGTCACATTCTTGGTTGCGACGATCGTCCTTCTTGCGATTTGGTATTCGCTGCAGTCCGACTCCAGGCAGAAGGTGATTCGCCGGCGCATGGACGCAGTCCGGAAAGTCGAAGGGCGCTACAAAATCAGCGAGGATTTGGCGCTCGTTCGCGACGAAATGTATAGCAGCGTCCCGATGTTGCATCGCCTGTTGGTGCGGCTCTCCTGGACGAGCCGGTTCCGCGATTTTATCGCTCAAGCCGGCATGTCCACGAAGCCGGGCAAGATTGTTCTCTGGAGCGGCGTGCTCGGCATGAGCGCATACGTCATCGCGTCGCGATTCTTCGATATGAACTTACTTGGGATGCTTGCCGGCATCGGCGCCGCGGGGATCCCGACGGCGATCGTTGTGGTGAAGCGCCGGATGCGGCTTCGGCAATTCGAAGAAATGTTCCCGGAAGCTCTGGATTTATTGGGCCGCGCCGTGCGCGCCGGACATGCCTTCACAACGGGAATGGAAATGATTGCCAAGGAATCTCCGGAGCTGCTCGCGCGCGAATTCCGCAAAACGTTCGAGGAGCGAAACTACGGTCTTCCCATGCATGACGCTTTGATCAATCTGGCCGAGCGTATCCCTCTTGTCGATGTGCGTTTCTTCGTCACCGCTCTGCTGATTCAAAAGGAGACGGCTGGGAACCTAGCGGAGATTCTGGATTCGCTGGCGCGGTTGATTCGAGATCGCTTCCGGCTTCGCCGTGAAGTGCGCGTGAAATCCGCACAGGGCCGTTTGACAGCGACAATTCTGATGGCATTGCCCACAGCGATGCTGATGGCCCTGGGAGTTGCGAATCCGCAATACGTGAGCGTGCTCTTTACCGATCCGCTGGGCCCGATGTTCCTGGGCGCCGCTGTGGCGCTACAGATTTTGGGTGCGATCGTTCTCTGGAAGATTGTTCATTTCGAGATTTAACGGAGGCCGTGACGCCGATGGCTTGGGCCGTGAGTAGCGCGACATTCGTGGGCACTATCATGGTGGTAGTCGCATTGATCTACGCGTATGGCGCCGAGGATGTGGGCGTCGCGGAACGCCTTTCGCGACTGCGCGACACGCCCGCACCGGAACAACAGCAACGCTTCGCGGAACGCCAGATCCAGCGCGCCCGCCAGGCTTTGGCTTCGCTTGGAAGTTTGGTGCCGGGCGTGGCCTCGCGGCAAACGTCTCGCTCTCAGCTGATCATGATTCGCGCCGGGTATCGCAGCGCAGACGCGCGGACGGTGATTCGCGGAGCCAAATTGATCCTTCCTATCCTGCTGCTCGCTGTTGCCTTGCTCACAGGGGCGTATCGATACAGTCCAGTTTATGTCCTGCTGGGCGCTGCGGGCGCGGGCGCGTTGCTTCCGGAAATTTGGCTTCAGTGGCGTGTGCGGATTCGCCAGCGCCGCCTGCGCATGGCGTTACCGGATGGCCTGGATCTTCTGGCGATTTGCGTGGAAGTTGGTTTGGGAATCGATCAGGCCCTTTTACGAGTGGCGCAGGAATTGCATGTCGTTCATAGGGAACTGAGCGAGGAATTGCAGATCGTGAACCTGGAAATGCGCGTGGGGAAGACGCGCATCGAGGCATTGCGAGAGCTCGCCCGCCGGACGGGAATCGAAGACATTCGGACGTTGGTGGCGATGCTGGTCCAGACCGAACGCTTCGGAACAAGCATCGCCCAATCGCTGCGCGTGCATTCCGAGGAATTGCGGACGAAAAGGCGTCAGCGTGCCGAAGAGAGAAGCGCCAAGACCAGCGTCAAAATGGTCGGCCCGCTGGTCTTTTTCATTTTCCCCGCTTTGATGGTGGTGGTTCTGGGCCCCGCAATCATCACTCTTGTGCGGCACTTGGTGCCGTCCCTGAAGTGACGCAAGGAAATTGTCCTCGGGAGGCAAATTCGCGCCAGGGGGCAATTCAAAACGAAGAGGAGCGATGCCATGGATAGCGTAACGCTGTTTCGGGTGGTGGCCGGTGCACTGGCTTTGGTTGCGCTGGGAATCATCATTTACCGCCGGCGGAAAGATACTTCGGACTAAAGGGAGAAGCTGAGCGAACAATTTGCTCGGCAGTCACATGACAGGCACAAACGGCAAACGTAAAGATCAGATAGTCTGCGTATACAACAGCACGCGGGAAACGTTCGTCGCCACGGAAGCGATCCTCGCGGATAGCTATCTCACTCGCCTTGTGGGGCTGCTGGGAAAGACCCGTCGTTGGGCGCGCCTTGGGGCCGGCCTGTGGATCAAGCCATCCCGAGGCGTGCACACGATTGGGATGATGTTCCCGATCGATTTGATCTTTCTCAGCAAGAGCCACGAAGTGGTGGGCGTTGAGGAATATTTGCGCCCGTTCCGAATCTCAAAAGTGTCCTTCAAAGCCAGCAGCGTGCTTGAGCTGCCGCCGCACACACTCTATCGCACACAGACGCGAGTGGGAGACCGCCTGGAGATTGCCGCGCTTCGCCCTACTGAGAAATGACCATCTCAGAGGCGCTGGACATATTTATAGCGGCCTGGGGAATGAACGGCAGACTGAATCCAAACGTGTAGTGCACTTCGACGCTGACGGCACATCCGGGAGAGTTCGAGCCCGCGCCTCCGCTGCAAGCAGACGGAGCGTTGGTCCCGGAGGGGGCCCCGGGCCAATTGGTCGTGACCTGAAGGCAACCGGCCGTGGCCGTACAGGAACTACCGCTTACATGAAGTCCGGCCGGCACGATGCTCCTTATA
Source organism: Candidatus Acidiferrales bacterium (assembly GCA_050014395.1). GTDB lineage: Bacteria > Acidobacteriota > Terriglobia > Acidiferrales > UBA7541 > DASPOJ01. The sequence goes on from JBEKDK010000081.1 coordinate 13,563, forward strand.
TACGCGTCAACGGTACCGCCCGCGCCTGATGTTGCTTCGCACGGCGTGGGCATGGCGGTTGCACACTGCGCTCCGCGCACGCTTGCCCAACGCGTCGCTTCCTGCGCCGCGAACGAAACGAAGTGATAAGCGTAGACTGCTCGCGCGCAATCCACGATCCCGAAAATCAACGGAAGCAAAACGAACACCAGGACGAGAGCGAATTCCACAAGAGTGCTGCCGCGCTCGCGGTTGGCTCGCGGGCAATTCCGGTTCGTGGATGTACACGTATCGTGGGCCGGGCCGAATAATTTCGAATCTTTCATATCTGGTCTTATTGGCCCGCCCAGTAGATCGCGTGGCCGTTCAAGGTGATGGAAGAAGGGATGCCGGGCCAAGAAAACAACGGTGTGTAAGTCGCCTGGGTCTGGACTTCGACGTAGTTGATTAGCTGAGCGCCTTTCGATGTGCAAGTGGATGGGGGAGTGGAACAGGTAGACGTTGACGTTGAATTCGAGGTTGCGAGTTGACTCTGTTCCGTCCCATCCGAACACATGCAGCCGTACAACGCGGTATTGGTTCCCCACGTCGTCACGTCGCTAGCGTTGTCCTCAGCTGCCGCGATCATCCCCGCCGTGTCCTGTTGCGTCGTGGAATTCTGATAGCCGTATTGCGCGCCCGCGCGCGCGGCACTGGAGACTTCAATCGCGAGATGGAATGCCTGGCCGAGGTCCACGACTCCCAACAGCAGCAGCAACAGAAATGGCAGCATGCACGCCGCTTCGACCGTGCTGACTCCGCGCTGCGCTCTACACGGCCTCGTATTGCCGGCGCGCACTGCGGGTAGCTCGCGGGATTCGTTTGGCTGAATTTTCGATCGTGTGCTCATCTCTATTCCACCAGGACTCCGCCAGTGTTCTTGTTGGGTTGCATCGCTTCTGCGCGCGCCGCCAGCGATGCCGAGTTGATGCCCAGGATTCTCGCAAAGAACGTGGGCTCATTCTGTGTGATGACCACTTCGACGAAATTCGAGTTGCCATTATTGGGATCGTTGGAAGACAGCGGCGGATTGTTCACGAGAACTGTCGCGCCGTTGGCATCGTTGGTGAATCCGTTTGCCGCGGCCGAATTTTGTCCGGCCACCTGGACGGCGGCGCAAGAGCATGTGGCTGAATAGGAGAGTTCTCCGGCTGCCGCGATGGCGGCGGCATCTGCCGCTGTTTGCAACTCCGTCTCCTGCGAACGGAAATATCCGATGTCAATCCCCAGCCCCAAGATGGGGATAAGAACGAAAACGAGGGCGGCGGCGACGAGCACCAGGGCCTGGCCCGCTTCATGTTTGCGTTTCTGCTTCATTGCCTCGGCGCCCTCCCATTTCGGAAATCGAGCCATCGCCGGGAGCAGACAGACCGCCGGCGTTCACAATCGGAGACGCCAGCGCCGGCCGGACGTTCACTTTTGGAGGCGCACCGCCGCGCGCGGTGCGGCGTGCGCCCCCAAAGCGTGGATTGCAACGGCCCGTATGTGAGTGCATGCAGGCCGTTTATTGTCAGCGTGAGGCCAGTCGCCGACGGCCAATCGGTGAGCCGCGCGGCGGATGGCGCACGCATTCAGCAACGTCAACGCCTATAATTGCAATCCCAGTGCCTTTGGTGGCCGATCGCCCGCTATTGCCCGACGAGTCGCGTGGTGGCTGCAACGGAAGAAAGGGCTGTCCGTGAATCGCAAGCGAGTGTTACGTGTGATGCGAGAGCGTGGACTACTGGTGCGCGTACGTCGCCTGCGTGCACGAAGGAA
>JBEKDK010000082.1:0-15225 GCA_050014395.1 Candidatus Acidiferrales bacterium
TCTCTGGAATTTCGTTGCGGCGGTACCCGGCTTTGCGCGTTCGCTTTCCGCAGATCATGTCTTCGCCCGCCATCCAGCAACTCGAAATCGCGCGCCGCTTGCCGCCCGAAGGCTGCTCGCTTGAAGCGGCGCAGGCCTACACGCGCGATCTCGCGCGCCATCATTACGAAAATTTCAGCGTCGTCTCGTGGTTGCTGCCGCGCCGCCTGCATCAGCATTTTTACAACGTCTACGCCTATTGCCGCTGGGCCGACGATTTAGCCGACGAAATTCCCGATCGCGCCGAGGCCTTCGCGGCCCTCGCCGATTGGCAAAGCATGTTGCTTCGCTGCTACTCCGGCGAAGCCGAACATCCCGTGTTCATCGCGCTGGCGCCCACCATCCGCGCGTGTGAAATTCCCATCGAACCGTTCGCCGATCTGCTCACCGCGTTCCGCCAGGATCAAACCGTCGCCCGCTATGCCACCTGGGAAGACGTGCTGGGCTATTGCCGCTATTCGGCCAATCCGGTCGGCCGCCTCGTGCTCTATTTGTGCGGCTATCGCGATACCGCGCGCCAGCAACTTTCTGACGCCACCTGCACGGCTCTGCAGCTGGCGAATTTTTGGCAGGACGTTGCGCGCGATCTCGAAAAAAATCGCATCTACATTCCGCTCGATCTGCTTGAGCGCCACGGACTTTGCGCCGAAGACGTCGAGGCTCGCGGCTTCGATGCGCGTTACGCGGAGCTGATGCGCGAACTGATCGCGCGCACCAGACAATTGTTCGCCGAAGGCTTGCCCCTCGCGCTCTGCGTCAATCCGGCGCTGAGCGTCGATATCGACCTTTTCAGCCGCGGCGGAATGGCTGTGCTCGATGCGATCGAAGCCGCCGGCTACGACACGCTGCATCACAGGCCATCGATCGCCCGCGCGGCGAAGATGAGATTGCTGCTGCGCGCGCTCGCTGGCCGCGCTATTTCTCCGCTGCGCCGCAAGGCAGCTCCGCCGGCCGCGCCTGTCCCGGCCGCCGCAGCCGCGCCCGAGCCCGGCCGGCCCGTGCTCGTGCCCGCGTCCTCGCAAGTCAGCACGCCATCCGCCGCCGCGCGCGCCAAGAGCGCCGCGGACTTGTGTGAGATCGCCCGCTCCTACGACGATTGCCGCGAAGTGGCTCGCGCCGCAGCCAGCAATTTTTATTACGCGTTCTATTTGTTGCCGCGGCCCAAACGCGATGCGCTCTGCGCGCTCTACGCCTTCATGCGCCTGGTCGACGATGTTTCGGACACTCCCGGCGACCTCGCGGAAAAACGCAAGGGCCTCGCGCGCTGGCGAGCCGCGCTCGATGCCGCCGTCGCCGGCGATACTTCTGCGCACGCCGTTTTGCCCGCGCTCGCGGATACGCTCGAGCGCTTCCGCATCCCGCCGCGCTACTTCCACGATCTAATTTCGGGTGCCGAAATGGATTTGACCGTCGGCGCCTACGCCACATTCGATCGCTTGCGCGAGTATTGCTATCGCGTCGCCGGCACGGTCGGGCTCACATGCCTGCACGTTTTCGGCTTTGACGATCCCCACGCGCCCGATCGCGCGGAATCGCTGGGCATTGCGTTCCAGTTGACGAATATTCTGCGCGACATTCGCCGCGATCTCGAAATGGGCCGCATCTATCTTCCGCAAGAAGATCTCGATCGTTTCGATCTGAGCAAGGAAGAGTTGATCGGCGAATCCATCACCCCGCGCCTGCGCGCCCTGATGGAATTTGAAACCGCGCGCGCGTGGGAGTTTTATCGCGAAGGCGAACCTCTCGTCCGCCTCGTCCATCGCGATAGCCGCGCCGCGCTGTGGGCGCTGGTGCGCACCTACAGCGGTTTGCTCGCGCGCATCGAAGCGCGCGATTTCGACGTTTTCTCCGCGCGCACGCGCCTTTCGACGGCCCAAAAAGCCGGCATCCTGGTGCGCGCGCGGTTCGGCTGGTTCTCCCAACAAAATGTCCTCGAAGAGCGTGATCGTGATCGGCGGCGGCCTGGCGGGACTTTCCGCGGGCGTCGCGCTGGCTGAGGCCGGATTCCGCGTGCGGCTGTACGAAAAGCGCCCGCACCTCGGCGGCCGCGCTGCCTCCTACGTGTTGCCCGGCGGCGAGCACGTGGACAATTGCCAGCACGTCACGCTGGGCTGCTGCACAAATCTGGCGGATTTTTACGATCGCGTGGGAGCCGCGCAGAAAATTCGCTTCTACGATCGCTTGGTGTTCGCCGATTCCACCGGGCGCCGCGGCACGATGGAAGCATCCACCTTCGCGCCTCCGCTGCACATGGCGGGTTCGTTTGCCGCGTTTCCGCTGCTCGATTGGCGCGATAAGCGCGCGATTGGCGGCGCGCTCGTAGCCATCGCGCGATCCGGCGGACGGCCTGACGACGCAAGCGGCGGCGTGAACATGCTCGATTGGTTGCGGCGCCGCGGTCAGACCGAATCGGCGATCGCGCACTTCTGGAGCGTCGTTCTGGTCAGCGCGCTCGATGAAGAGTTGTCGCGCACCGACGCTCGTTACGGCATCGACGTTTTTTGGAAAGCGTTTCTCGCGAGCCGCTTGGGTTATCGCGTCGGCATTCCTTCGGTGCCGCTCGGCGATCTTTATGGCGGCTGCCTTGCGGCGATCAAGCGGCGGGGCGGGGAAGCGCGCTTGCGCAGCGCGGTGCGCGGAATCGCGGTGGAAGATGGCCGCGCCGCGGGCGTCGAGTTTGAAAATGGCGCGCGCGAAGTGGCCGACTGCTACGTCGTAGCCGTGCCGCACGAGGCGTTGCCGTCGCTTTTGCCCGCGGCCGCCGTCGAGCGCCACGCCGAGTTCCGCAATCTGAGCCGCCTGCACTCGTCGCCGATCACCGGCGTGCACCTGTGGCTCGATCGCGAAGTTATGGCCGAGCCGTTTTTGACCGTCGTCGATCGCACGACGCAATGGATTTTCAACAAAACGCTGCTTTCGCAATCCAACGGAAGCGCATCGAGCGGATCGAACGGCGCGCGCGGCGCAAAGGAAGCAAACGGTGCGGGTGGCGCAGACGGCGCGCGCCAATATCTGCAACTGGTGATCAGCGCTTCCTACGACCTAGTCCCGCGCTCGCGCCAGGAAATCCTCGCGCTTTGCTGGCGCGAACTTTGCGAGGTGGTTCCTACGGCGCGTGACGCGCTCTTGCTGAAAGGAACGGTCATTAAAGAAACCGCCGCGACATTTTCGCCCGAGCCCGGTTGCGATCGTTGGCGCCCCGCGCAAACCAGCCCCATCGCCAATCTCTATCTCGCCGGCGATTGGACCGCGACGGGCTGGCCGGCCACCATGGAAGGCGCCGTGCGCAGCGGCTATCTCGCCGCGGAAGCGATCCTCGACGCCGCGAGTGGTGGCGGCAGCGCCACGCATCCCTTCCTGCGCCCCGAGCTGCCCACCGAGGGCCTTTCGCGCTGGTGGGCCGGTTAGCGGCGCGCAGTTGGCGCTTACGCCGGAATCGCGCTTTGTCATGTTCTTTCACGCTGTATGCGGTAAGATGAGACATCCCCTCGGAGGACTTCTTGGATCGGAAGTATAGGCAGCACGGCTACCAGGATTCCGACAAGCCGAAAAAACAGGAAAAGCGGCCCCCGCACGATGGCCGCCCGCGTCAAGAACAGTTCGGACCGCGCACCCCGCGAATGGTTGGCACCGTTTCGCGCATGCGCTGCTCGAGTTGCGGCGCCGTGTTGCAGGCTAACACGGACATCAACGCGAAGTGCCCGCGCTGCGGACTCGATCTGCATTGCTGCAAACAGTGCCGCTTTTTCGATAGCGCCGCGCGTTTCGAGTGCATGCAGCCCGTGCCCGAACCAATCCCGCGCAAAGACGTGCACAACGATTGCACGTTCTACGAAATTCGCACCACGATTGAAAAGGACACCGCTCCCGCCGCCGCACAATCTTCGCCCGGTGCGCCCACCGCAAGCCCCGCGCGCCCGAACGATGCTCGCCGCGCCTTCGACGACCTTTTCAAGAAGTAATCGCCGCTCGATTTTCTGCTGACAGAGTCCGGGAGGCTTACCGCGGAGGATTCGGGAAAAGCGTAGGTTCCTGCGCCGGCTGGCTCGCAATCGCATCCAGCTCCGGATAATGATGCCGCAAAGTCTCCGGTACACTCACTTTCGTGCCGTTGAGCAGCGCGGTCAACTCCAGCGCGTTCACCACGCCTTTGCCAAGAAAATGATTGTTGGTGATCACGTACGTCGCGCCGGAGTGTTCGGCCACTTTTTCGATTCGCGCAGCCCACGGCGCAAGCTCGTCCTGGTTGTAAAGATAGTTGTAGCGTTCCGCCGGCGGCGTCGCCGGATCGTCGCTGAACCAGGTGTCGTAGCGCCGCCCATGCAAGCGCACATAGCCGACGAATCCCGTTGCCCGCCCCGATGGGCGTATCGACTTCCCAATCACTGGCTGATCGATGTTACAGAATCCCACGCCGCGCTCCGCCAGCATGGCGTAGAACTCGTTTTCATTCCACGACGAGTGCCGCACCTCGACAACCAGCTGAAAATCTCCGAAGCGCGTCAGAATCCTGCTTAGCCGCGCGTCGTTTTCCTTGGTGCGATGGAATGAATACGGAAATTGCAGCAGCACCGCGCCCAATTTCCCGGCGCGCCGCAGCGGCTCAAATCCATCGCGCACCGCGCGCTCGTCTTCCGCCGTCGCTCCCGCCTCATGTGTGAATTTCTGCCAAAGCTTCGCGGTGAACAGAAATCGCGGATTGGCCTCCACGCGTTCCACCCATTGCGCCCCAAGCTCCGGCCGCAGCGGCTGGTAAAATGATGTATTGATTTCGATCGTGTCGAAATATTCCGCCAGGTAAGCGGCTTCGTGGAAGCCGTGCGGCCGCCGCGCCGGATACACCACGCCGTTCCAATCGTCGTAGGACCAACCCGCCGGCCCGACGCGAATCGTTCCGTGGGGGCGTGCAACGCGTCCAGCTCGAGTTTTACCTTCAGTTTCCGCCATTTTCGCCGCACCCGTGAATTTGCCGAGCCTATGCCGCGAACCGCGCACCTGTCAATCCGCTTGCCGCAGGGCGGGCGGCGCGGCTGCACTAAATGCGCGTGGGTATTCTCCCGCGGAAATCGGCATTCACGGACGGATTGCACCGGCCCGTTGGCAGTGCTACCCTATTTTCATCGATGCGTCTCCGGTTCCATCCGCGAGTCGCTGTCCCGGTCCATCCACCCGTAGGAAGGTGCCCCGTGAAATTCTCCATTAGCTACAAGAATGTCGAATGGCATGAGCCCGTCGAAATGATCGCCGAGCAAGCCGCGGGCAAGCTCGAAAGGCTGCTGAAGCATTATTCGCCTGACTTGGTTCAACTGCGCGGTTGCATGGAGAAAGCGAACGGCAGAGAAGGATACAAATTCTCGCTCAGTCTCGCTCTGCCGACGGGTTCGCTGCATGCCACCGGATCGGCGCGGGCCATCAGGCCGGCCGTCCGGTCGGCGTTCGTCGAAATCGATACCCAGCTCAAGAAGCACACCTCGATCCTGCGCGGCGACTCACAGTGGAAACGCAAACGGAGGCCTCGGCACAGATCAGCGGCCTGAATCGAATCTCTTCTGACGGCGTTGGCGCCTCGAATCGGCGCGCGCCCGGCTGTGCACGCGCGCCGCTAGATGTGTGTGTGTGCGAATGGGAGTTCCTGTGGCGCGTGTAACGCGGCGTAAATTTCTTGTAGGCGGCGCTTCGATCGCCGCGAGCGCCGCGGCGTTCGCGGCTGCACGGTGGCCGGGCAGCGCGTGGGCCGAATCGCTCATCTCTCGCGCGGACGCGCCGGCCGAATCTTCGATTCCACATTTTGCGCCTCCTGAATTCACGACGGATGATGCCGCGCTGGACGCCGCGTATCGCCACGCGCACGCTGTCCTGGCCGGCAACGTGACAAACCTCCTCGCGTTCCCCGATCCCGTGCTGATCGAAGGCAGTGTGTACCGCGGGGTGTGGCTCGAGTGCGCCCCGCAGGAAGGCCAGGTGTACAGCCAATTTTTTCCCGCGTTGGGCTTCGCCAATCACCGCGTGTTTTTTGAAATGCAGCGCGCGGATGGCTACCTTCCGTGCAGCGTTAAGCCAGATGTCGCCGGCACCGGGCAAATCCAAATGGTCGTGCCCATCGCGGCGACGGCCCTCGATCTATTCAACGCGTTTGGCGATTCCAAATTTCTCGAAGACGCCTATCAAGCCTGTGCGCGCTGGGACGATTGGCTTGTGCGCTATCGCAATACGCGCGGCACAGGCCTTTGCGAAGGTTTTTGTACCTACGACACTGGCCACGATAACAGCCCGCGCTGGAAGGGCATGCCGAATCGCTGCGCGGACAACGACGCGCGAATTATCTCTCCCGCGCCCGGCCTGCCGCGTCTGTGTCCAGATTTATCGGCGACCGTCTTCGGTGGTCGGCTGGCATTAGCGTTGATGGCGAGCATCTTGGGCCGGGATTCTGAATCGGTCGAGTGGTTTGAACGCGCGCATACAATTCGCAATGCCATCGTTGACCGACTGTACGATCCCGAGGACGCGTGCTTCTACGATTTGGATTCCGACAATAAATTTGTTCGCGTGCGCGGCGACGTTCTCACTCGCGTGCTGGGGGAACACGTCGCGACCCTCCCAATGTTTGAAGAGATATATCGCAAGCAGATTCACAATCCCGAGGCTTTCTGGGCGCCCTTCCCACTTCCCTCGATCGGCTTGAACGATCCCGCGTTCGTACGCCCCATCCCGCGCAATTCATGGGGCGGCGCAAGCCAGGCGTTGACGGCGCTTCGCGCGCCGCGGTGGATGGAGTTCTACGAAAAGCCGGCGGATTTATCGTATCTGATGTCGCAGTGGGTAGAAGCGATCGTGCGCTCAGGTGACTTCTACCAGCAGCTCGATCCGCTAACGGGCGAGTGCACCAAGGTCGGCGATCCCGGCGGCTATTCGCCCGCCGCGCTTGTGCTTCTCGATTTCGTGTGGCGGCTTTACGGCGTCACGCGAGTGGACAAGCAAATGGCGTGGAGCTGCCGAGCGCCGGCAAAGTCCACGAAAACCGTTGCATCCGTCAAAGCGCCGCGCGGAATGGCAGAGTTGCAGCACGCCAGCGCAAGTTCGTCCCTAACTCTGGCCGGGAAGCCGCTCATGCGCGTGTTCGGCACGGCGCGTATTATGACGGACCTTGATGGGAAACCACTTGAGATCCACGGAACCGCGGACGGACCAGTCGACGTGCGCGTGGTGTGGCCAAGCGGGAAAGAAAGCAAAATTCGAATCGCGCCGAACAAGACCCGGGCGCTTCGCTCACCAGACTAGCTTCACGCGCGGCAGGAACCGATTCGGGAACTCCATCAATTCTCAAACGTCGCGCGCGATCCCGCGGACGTCGAACTCGCGGGATTTGTAGCAATCGGCGTTTCGAGAGCCGACATCAACGAATCGTTTGGATAATAGTGGTCCACATTTTCCGGCGTGATCAGTTGATGCCGCGTGAAGAATGCCGGCGGCGTTGGCTTTCCTTCCAGGATGTCCAACGCTAGGCGGATCAAGTGCGGCCCATATTTTTCGGCGAAGTAAGCAACGGATCCGATCAACCGCGTATCGTCCACTCGCAGCTCGGCGCGGCCCTCGGGCTCCGCGTTCTGGCCCACGATCGCGCACTCCACCGCGCGGCCCAATTCTTGGAATGCGCGCAGCGCACCCAACGCGCTCGGGTCCGTCGCGGCTCCCACCAGAGTGTGCTTCGCTTTGGAAACGCGCAGATGCTTGCGCACGCACTCCAGCGATTTTCCAAATTGGCCGTCGCCGTCCAGGTGTTGCACAGCGCAGGAATCGCCCAGGCGCAGCACTTCATTGATCCCGGCCAGCAATCCGCGCATTCGAGTTTGCGGAATCGAGCCAGCTCGCGAAATCCCAATCATCAAAACCTCATCCACTTGGCCGCGCCAGTTCGCTTGCGCCCAACGCCCCAAGTGCCGCCCGCCGATTAGTCCCGCTTCGTAATTGTTGGCGCCGAAATACGTCGCGCCCGGGTGAGGAATATCGATGGCGATGATGGGAATTCCCGCCTTCAAATATTTCCCGGCGATTTCCGCGGCAACCGATTCATCGGCTTGAAACTCGATGACGAGATTGACCTCTTCGCGAATCAGTTGATCGGCGCTCCGCAGGGCAATTTTGGGATCGTAGCGATTGTCCACAACTACAAGTTCCACGTCGGCGTCGCCAGCGGCCTTGATCAAACTGGTCCGCACTTCGCGCGGGAACGACGAGTCCTGCCCTTGCGCCGCATATCCGATGCGATATCGCCGCCGTGGCCTCGTGCCAACAGTGAGGCGATAGCGATTCTCGCCAACTTTTTCGACGAACCCGCACGCATGCAGTGTGTACAGAAGCCGGAAACACATTCCCTTATTGAATCCGGTGCGCGCCGCGACGTCCCGCAATCGCAGGATTTCGTTGTTGGATTTAAACGCGCTCATGATTTGAGAAGCGTGAACCAGCGACTTCACCATGTAACGTTTGTCAGCGGGTCGTTTCATTGTGTGCCATTCCGTTAGCGCGCCTGGATTCTGCCGTCGAGTTTCAACTGCGAAACCCCACTCCAAGAATTGTTTCGCAGTGTATAACACGCAAGCCAGTCGGATTCCAGCAAAATTCTCTTCATCCCCCAATAATCGCCGCAGGCCGCTGAGAATAGGCCAATTAGCGCATCAGCCGCTTATCGCTGAGTTTTGCTTTGCGAAACGCACATATTTTTCGGAGTTTCGCTTGACCGGCTCTTCGTCCAGATGTACACCTCCGCCGTCTCAGCACAGGAGCCTGCCTTGGACGACGTTCGTCACTCGGCTGGTGTGTTTCAGGCGATGCTCGGGAGTCCTGTGCAAAGACGTGGTTTTTTCGTGGCTGGGGTGCTGCGATTTAGATTTTGCAATACGCAACATGGGGTGGGGGAGTGCAGAAAGGCCGAGGCCATGTGGATTCGCCTCGGCCGATTCGTTTCCTAGGAGGCAATCGATCATGAAAAGCAACCGCGTTGTTGCTTGGAAGTCTGTTGAGCGTTGCGCACGACTGGGCTGCATCGCAATCGCTTTGCTGGCCTGCATTGTGTGGAGCGGTCCCGCGCGTGCGCAGTTGTCTTTGACCGCGACCATCAATGGAACCGTTGTGGATACCAGCGGCGCTGTGGTTCCTCAAGCGGACGTCACGGTCATCAATGAAGCCACACACACTTCGACGCCCATTCAAACCAATGACAGCGGTGATTTTACCGTGCCGGGTCTGGAGGTCGGCACATACTCGGTGACCGTCGAGAAATCAGGTTTCGAGTCGTACACCGAAAGGAACATCGTTCTTCACCCGTCCACAGTCGCCACAGTCAATGCGACGCTGAAGGCCGGCGCGGTCACCACCAAGATTTCGGTGGAGGCCGCGGCGGAGACGGTGGAGACCAGCACGAGCGAAGTTTCCAACGATGTGGAGAGCGGACAGGTGGGCATTCTGCCGCTGAACGGGCGCAACTATCAGGCGCTTGCAGCGGTGATGCCCGGCGTCATCGATACCGGCGCCGGTACGACGCACGGCACAGGGGGCCGCTCGACATCGCTCTACATCCAAGTCAATGGAGGCAACACCTCCAGGACTTTCTACGCGCTGGATGGAGTTTGGGACGAAAACACCGGGAACATGACCGCGAACGCCATAACTCCCAATCCCGACACGCTGGATGAAGTGCGCCTCCTTCAGAACAATTATGACGTGGTCTACAGCCTCATGGGCGCAAATGTCGTGCTTATGCAGACGAAGACCGGAGGGCAGGCGTTCCACGGGCAAGCCTACGAGTATGTGCGGAACACCGTCTTCAACGCCCGCAATTATTTCACGAGTACCACTTCCACGCCGACGGCGCCGGCGATCCCGCCTTACCATCAGAACATTTTCGGCTACAACCTCGGCGGGCCCTTCTTCATCCCGCATCTTTACAACACCAGCAAACAGAAGACATTCTTCTTCTGGAGCGAGCAGTTCGTGCGGCTCCACGTGCCGTCGTTGGGCACTGGCACTACGGACACGCCGGCCGAAGTTACGGCGCCGTACGTGATCCCCTCCACGAATCAACCGATCCACGTGCCGGGCGCTCCCACTTGCTTCTACCCTTCAACGCCCGCGCCTGCTGGTTTTGTGGGACCTTCGGGAACGAGCTTTTATACTCTCGAGCCCACGGCCGGCGTGAGTGCGCTCACGGGTACCGGATGCCCTGCGACATTGCCGGCCATCAACGCGAACTCACTCGCGTACCTGAATGCGCTTTATCCCGCGGCTAACTACAGCCTGGCGAACAGTACCAGCAACTACGTCAACGAGAACCCCCAGATCACGGACCAGCGGGACGACGAGATCAAGGTAGACCACATTATTAATCCTCGTCTTCGGTTGATGGCTGAGTTTATGGATGAGTATCAAACGTACCAGATGAATTCTGTCGGTAGTAGCGGCGCTGGCGGCTCATCGGTTTCGCCAATGAATTGGGAAACCGATTACACGCGCAACAAAATGGCGCAGATTGCGCTTACCCAGACGCTCACCTCACACATGCTCAACTCGACGCGGGTGGCGTTCAACATTTATGATCTCTACCTGGAAGAGGAGGGCATTTCCGACGCCAGCCAGGTTCCAGGTTTTTCGGAGACCTTGCCGTACAACGGTTACCTTGCGAACCGGATCCCGTCGATTCATATGACTACCGGGTGGAGCTTGATGGACGAGGGCATTACCTCGGCTCGTCCGCTCTATCACGCCGGTGACCTCGACGACACGATCTCCGACGACTGGAGCTGGCAGCGCGGCAAGAACTACTTTCAGGCCGGCCTAAATTTCATCAGGAACACCAAGCGCCAGAACCAGGCGCCTCCGTCGGGAACCAACGGCGATTGGACTTTCACCGGAACATTTTCGGGCAATGGGTTGGCAGACTTTCTTTTCGGAGACGCTACCAGCTACGCTCAGTCCAGTAACGAGGTTCGCGCTGTTCTGCACGGCAATATCGTTTCCCCGTACGCGGAAGATCGTTTCCAGATGACCAGGAGATTGACGCTCACGTTGGGGCTGCGCGTTTGGCACATGCCATGGCCTTACACGACAGCGGGCACGGCGTCAGAGTTCTTCCCTGGCGACTACAATCCCGCCAACGCGCCGGCGATCACGACGGCCGGGGCGTACGTGACTGGCTTGCCTGTCGGTACTTATTACACCAACGGGCTGGCCACCAACAGCACGAGCGGCGTTCCTATCAACTTTACCAATGCTCACAATTGGGACTACGGCCCCATGGTGGGCTTTGCGTGGGACGTTTTCGGCGATGGCAAAACCTCCTTGCGTTTTGGTTACGGGCTTACCTACGACAAGATTTTTTCAAACCAGGATTGTGCGTTCAACTGCACGATCAACCCTCCGTTCTTCACTTCGGAGAGCTGGTCGGGCGTCGGTGGCGTGTCAACCGGCGCGAATTATTCGTTGCTCACGTTCCCCTCGCCAGTTGGAACCGGTGCGGGCACTGTGAAACTTCAGACTGGGCTGGAGACGCTCAGCGTGGCTGACCCCAACGTAAAGCCGACCAGCGTTCAGACTTACAGTGCGAGTATCGAGCACGAGTTCCCGAAGAACTGGTTCGTCATGGTCGCCGGCGCCGGTAGCGAGGCTCGCAACCTGCAGTCAACGACCTGGAACTACAATTTGCCGGGCCCCACTACGGTGAACGGCACCGCTTACCAATTCAATCCGAACATCAATACGTTTGTCGGAAGTACGACAGCCGCGTATCCAGGTTACAGCATGTACTACTATGCCCCGTATCAGGGCTATGGTTCATTCGCGGATATCGCCACGCGGGAATCAAGCTCCTATAACGCGCTTGAAGTCAGCGTCCGGCATCCGGTCAGCCAAACCGTATTTTTCACGTTAGCCTACACTTGGTCGCACACGCTCTCGGCCGGCACCACTCCTGTCGACCAAGACAATCCGGGCTTAGACTACGGCAACGCCGCAGCACTCAATTACCCGTGGGACCTGTCGATCTCAGTGGTCTTCAGCGATCCGTGGTTCAAGACCGGCCGCGCGTCCGCCGCCCTCGGTGGGTGGAAGTTGTCGGACATCACCACGATCCGGAGTGGGAGTTCGTTCTCCCCGACACTCAGCGGCAACGACGGTCCAAACGGCGACCCGGATGTCGTTAGCGATAATTATTACCCGGCGACCAAGACGATTCAGGACTGGCTGAATCCGGCCGCGTTCACCTGGGTTCCCGCCGGCTATTACGGCAACTCTCCGGTCGGGGTACTGCAAGGGCCGGGAATCGTGGATTTCGACATGGCGCTGTACAAGGATTTTCACGTTCGCGAATCGACCTTTTTCGAGTTTAGGGCCGAGGCGTTCAACATTTTCAATCACCCGAACTTCGGCAATCCAAATGCCAGCGTCAATGAAAACGGCAGCGTCAACAGTTCGTTCGGAGCCATCACGAGTACAACGACGCAACCGCGCATTTTGGAATTGGCCGGTCGCTTTGAATTCTAACGGCGCGGACCGTGGGTGCGAACTTCAACAACGCGAACTCGACCTTCGGGAATGCCGCATTCGGGCAGATCTCGTCGGCAAAAGATCCGCGCATCTTGGAACTGGCGCTGCATCACACGTTCTAATGCGCGGCTAATAGGGGCTGTATCGGAGGCGGAGAGCAGAGCCCAGCAAGCCTCCCCGGGCTCTGGCTCTCCGCCAGCTCCTCTCCAACGCTCATCGGCATTGCGGTCTGCGCCAGCTCCTCTCTGACGCTCTTTGGCATTACCGTATGCGCCGGCTCCTTTCTGACGCTTATCGGCGTTGCGGTATTCGGCAGCTCCTTTTCTACTCTCATCGGCATTGCGGTATCCGCCTGTTCCTTTCTGGTGTTCTGCTTCATTGCACATTTCGTCGGCTCCGTCGTGCATTCTCGCCTCAGTTTCCACCTTGCGGTAATTACGGGCGGATTTCGCTGCAACTTTTTCCGAAGCGCGGTGTTCGGTCTGGTAGGAGGGGCGGCCGCGTAGAGGGTCGCCCTCAGCCATTATGTTTCACACAGATTGAAGGAGACCGACATGCGCGGTTCCAATCTAGTTACAGCGTTACTTTTTCTTTTTCCGCTCGCGATACTGGCGGGCTGCGGCGGCGGGTCGTCGATGGCGGGCGGGTCGGTGGGCGCGGGGCAGCAGACGGCGTCGGTGTTCACGGTTGGGACGGACGCTTCGTTGCCGAGCGTCGTGTCCTGTGCGGTTACGGTCAGCTCCGTCACGTTGTTCAACGGAACGACAAACGTGCCGGTGCTCACGACGTCGCAGATCGTCGACTTCGCGCAACTGAGCGGGCTGCATCAATTGCTCGATCTGAACTCCGTGCCGGTGGGGACATACACGTCGGCGACGGTGACGATTTCGGCTCCGGTAATCGGGTACATCAACACGGCCAACAATCCGCCGACGATCTCCACGATTAATGGGACGCTGCCAGGGAATCAGACTACGGACAGCGTCACGGTGACTTTGGCGAAGCCGTTCACGCTGAATGCGAACGATCTTGTGGGACTGCGCATGGAACTCGATCTGCGCCAATCGCTGGCCACCGACGGCAGCGGGAATATCACCGGCGCCATGAATCCCACGTTCGACATGGCGTTGCTGAACGCGGCCGACGCGAACGTTGCGATCGACGATTTCCGCGCCGGCGTGATTGGTGTTTCCAGCTCGACTTCGTTCACGGTGCAGGGGCCGCTCGGGCGCGATTGGAACGTGACGACCAGCAATGCGACGGCGTTTGATACGAGCGAACAAGTTGCTTCGTTCACCACGGACGGCAACACCATTGTGGATATTTCCGGCACGCTCGATCCGGTGACGCATGCGATCGACGCTACCGAGGTCGCCGTCGTGTCCACGGATAAATTCTTGCTGGGCGGATTGCTGACGTACGTGCCGCCGGCCAGCGGAGGAACGACGACTCCGAATCTTTACGTGCGCTACGAATTGCCGGCGATCAGCGGGATCAGCGACGGCACGATCACGCCATTCACGTTGAATGGCACGGAGCGCTACTCGATCGCGAACATCGATAATCCCATCACCAGTCTGCTGTTCGGATATACGTCGCTCACGCCGGGCCAGCGAGTGGATGTCGGCGGCGTGGTGCAAACGAAAAATGGCGTGACGACGATTACGCCTCATCGCGTGATCCTTGGGCGGCAGGGACAAGCGGGAGATTGGGTCGTGGGCAGCACGTCAATCACGGCGGGCAACGTGGGCAGCTTCTCGTTGAACGACAACGGGACGGCAGGGATTCTGCTGCCGAGTCCGCTGACGGTGCTGACGTTCGCGCAGACGAATTTTATCAATCTGAGCGGACTTTCCGCGCTATCGGGGAACTCCGCGATTCCGATTCGGGTTGTCGGCTTTATCCTCATAAACCCTGTGACGCACCAGCCGGTGATGGTGGCGCGGTCGGTGGAAGAACTAACAACTTCATAACAGCGCCGGGCGGTTCCGGCGTTGATGCGCGACGCGGCCTCGCATTTGAAATCGAATGCGAGGCCGCGCTGTTTTTTCGGTATCCCAAGCTGCTGGCCGCGTTGGCCGACGCATCGGGGTAGTTCAAAGCATGTGTCGCCACCTACGGGGCTTTTCGTTTTGAGTCTATGTACCCAGGGCATCCCCACCAAAGGGCTGGCGGGCCTGCGGCGTGGGCTAGTGAGGCGTGTCGCCTCTACGGGGCTGGGCGACGCGCGGACCGGGGGGCCGGTCTGCACGCCGCGGGTGGGGTGGGCTGCGTAGTCGTGGTGCGTGTGTGGACTTGCGAGGTCGGGGGGATTCCGGACTTAGGGGAGGCGATGCTAAGGCGGCGATTTTCCAGTAATATGGTGGGACTCGAAGCAGGGGCGTAGCTCAGTGGTAGAGCAGTGGCCTTTTAAGCCAAAGGTCGTGGGTTCGACCCCCACCGCCCCTACCAGTCTTCTTATTCAGTTCATTGGACTTGGGAAAACCGCGAGGCAGCAAAAGGCAGCATTAAGAGGAAATCAGCGTCGGCTAGCGAGCAAAAACTCGCGGCACGGATGGCAAGCCGACATTGAGGTCCACGCTTGAGCAGATCGGCACTTTCCTTCGAGGACTTGCAGGTCCGCGAGGATTGGATTGCCGGGATACAGAA
>JBEKDK010000083.1:0-15175 GCA_050014395.1 Candidatus Acidiferrales bacterium
TCTACAGTGCGATCCGCGTGCATCAAGCTTTCCTCGCCGCCGAAATCCCATCGCACTTCTCCCGGCCGGCGATGATGCCGCCAAACCAGCAATCCAAAGATCAGCACCAAAACAATCAGCGCGATCATCGCGCCGGAGGTTCTCGTGGGCGGCCCACCCGGATGCGCGCGCGCTTGGAAATAATCGACAATTCCGCCTACGCCGAGAAGAATCAAAATCAGCGGCCAGTAACGCACCAGCACCGGCCATGGGTCAAATCCCGATCGCAGATTCGCAATCAGCAGCACCACACCCAGCGCGATCAATATGACGGCGCCGGCGATTGACCCGCCCGGCCGGCGATAACTTTGCTCCGACATGGTTTATTCCGCCTCCTGCATCTATTACGCCAATCCGCGCCCGAAAGTTCCAACGCCCAGCGAGCGCGCAACAAGAGCCCGGGTGGGAATTGCCGCCGTGGATAAGCGCCGCCGCGTGGGACTTCGCACGCCGAGGCAACGAATCCCGCGCGACGCTCGCCGCCCGCCCGCCCCGCTAAAACTTCGGCTTCAATTTTAGACGGCTCTTGTTTTCCTCGAGGAAAGCGCGCAGATCGGGCACAGCGTCGAGCAGGCGAATCCACTGCTCGTAATAAAGTGTCACCGGGAAACGTCCCAGCCCGTAAACGCTGACGCCGCCTTTTTCGCCCACGCGGAATTCCAGGCTGCCTTTCGCTCGCTGCCCGCCTTGCTTTTCAAGTTCCGCGATTCGTGCCAGTAATTCTTCTTTGGTTGGTTCAGGCATATGTTCGCTCCGTGGATATTGAGAAGCCGGTCGTACTCTTGCGGAATCATAGCACCGCCGGGAAGCCGAATGTTAGAAGCGGAGAGCGTTACTCAGAAGAAGATTCGACACTGGCGCGAATTTCCCGCCAGCGCTTGGGGCGCTTCTTACTGTCGAGGACTTTCTTGCGCAAGCGAATCGATTTCGGCGTGACCTCGACGTATTCGTCGTCGGCGATGAACTCAATCGCCTTTTCCAGCGTCATCTCGCGCGGCGGCACCAGGCGAATCGCTTCGTCTGCCGAAGATGAGCGCATGTTGGTTTGCTTCTTTTCCTTGGTAATGTTCACGTTCATATCGTCTTCACGAGAGTTTTCGCCGACAATCATGCCCTCGTACACCTCTTCGGTGGGCCCGATGAACATTTCCCCGCGCTCTTGAATGCCCCAAATCGCAAAGGCCGTTGAGACGCCCGCGCGATCGCACACCAGCGCCCCAGTCAGACGCGAAGCCATGTCGCCCGCGTAATCCGTCCAGCCTTCCAATACGGAATGGATCAGCGCGGTGCCCCGGGTGTCCGTCATCAATTGCCCGCGCAATCCGATCAGGCCGCGCGAAGGAATGTGAAAATCCATGCGCACGCGCCCCGAATGATGATTCACCATCTTGGCCATTTCCCCGCGCCGGCTCCCCAAGCTTTCCATCACGATCCCGATAAACGATTCCGGGCAATCGATCACCAGACTTTCCAGCGGCTCGACGCGCCGTCCGTTTTCTTGGCGCACCACGATCTCCGGCTTCGCGACCATTAGTTCGTAGCCTTCGCGGCGCATCGTCTCGATCAAAATCGCAAGCTGCAATTCGCCGCGCGCTAGAACGCGGAATGAATCGGTTGTGTTGGTCTCTTCGATCCGCAGCGAAACGTTGGTGAGCAGTTCGCGATCCAGGCGCGCCCGCAAATCGCGCGAGGTGACGTATTGCCCTTCGCGCCCCGCGAACGGCGAAGTGTTCACCGTGAAGATCATCGTCAGCGTCGGCTCGTCAATCATCAGCGGCTCGAGCGGCTCGGGATGCTCCAGGTCCGTGATGCTTTCGCCGATTTGAATGCCCTCCACGCCCGCGATCGCCACGATTTCGCCCGCGGACACTTCCTCGGCTTCGTCGCGCTCCAGTCCGCGGAACGTGTAGAGCTTGGTGATCTTGGTTGGCTGAATCGCTCCGTTCAATTTCACGATGCCCACATCGGCGCCGCGCTTTAGCGTGCCTTGAAACACGCGCGCGATCGCCAAGCGGCCCAGATAATCGCTGTAATCGAGATTGGTCACCTGAATTTGAAGCGTCGCTACGGGATCGCCCGCGGGAGGCGGAATCTTTGCGATGATCGTCTCAAACAGCGGCACAAGATTCGTCGAAGCGTCTCCGAGTTTGTAGTGCGCCACGCCCGCGCGCGCATTCGAGTAAATCACCGGAAAATCCAGTTGATCTTCCGTGGCATCCAGGTCGATGAACAAATCGTAGATCTCGTCCAGCACTTCCGCCGCGCGCGCGTCCGAGCGATCGATCTTATTCAGTACCACGATCGGAGGCAGTTTCGCGGCCAGCGCCTTTTGCAGCACATACCGTGTCTGCGGCAGTGGGCCTTCGCTTGCGTCCACCAGCAACAGCACGCCATCCACCATGCGCAGCGCGCGCTCCACCTCGCCGCCGAAATCGCTGTGACCCGGCGTGTCCACGATGTTTATTTTCGTGCCGCGATACGTCAGCGCCGTGTTCTTCGCCAGGATTGTGATCCCGCGCTCGCGTTCCAGATCGTTGGAGTCCATCACGCGATCCGTCAGCTCTTCGTTTTCGCGGAAAATCCCGCTCTGGCGCAGCATAAAATCGACAAGCGTCGTCTTCCCATGATCCACATGGGCGATGATGGCGATGTTGCGTATCGGCGTAGTCATCTGAGTGTGAGTGCTGCGGCCAAACAGGGCTGCACGCGCGGCGTACTGCAACCCCAGTCAATCAACGAGGATATGTGGAGCAACAAACGCGCACACGTATTTTAGCACGCATTGAGCTTCTCTGCCTCGGCGCGATTCCAGACGCGCACGAACACCTGCGGCGCAGTTTTGCAACCCTCTAAGCGTTCGGTTAGTCTAATTAATGTGTCTCCTGTTGCCGCACCTCCTGCCCGAACCGTGACGTTCGGCGCCGCTCCGGCTGCGCCCTCGCCCTCGTTGGACCTTGAATCCGAAATTGGCAAGCTCAAACGCGCGCGCAACGCCGTTATCCTGGCGCACTATTATCAGGATTCCGAAATCCAGGATGTCGCGGATTTCGTCGGCGATAGCCTCGAGCTTTCTCGCCGCGCCGCCGCAACCGACGCCGAAATCATCGTCTTCGCCGGCGTGCATTTCATGGCCGAGACGGCGAAAATCCTGAATCCCACGAAGCAGGTGTTGCTGCCCGATCCCGAAGCCGGCTGTTCACTCGCCGATGGATGTCCCGCCGATCAATTCGCCAAATTTCTTGAGCGCTTTCCCGGCCACGCGGTGGTCAGCTATATCAATTGCAGCGCGGCCGTAAAAGCCATGAGCGATGTGATCTGCACTTCCAGCAACGCCGCGCGCATCGTCGCCCAGCTCCCCGCCGATCAACCCATCGTCTTCGCCCCCGATCGCAATCTCGGCCGCTACGTCATGAAGCAGACGGGGCGCGAGATGCTCCTCTGGCCCGGTACATGCATCGTCCACGAACAATTTTCGGTGAAGAAAATCGTGCAATTGCGCGAGCGCCATCCCAATGCTCGTCTTGTCGCGCATCCCGAATGCGAAGAGCCCGTCCTGCGCATGGCCGATTTCATCGGCTCAACGACGGCACTGTTCAAGCACGTCGAAGCGAGCGCCGACACCGAATTCATCATCGCCACCGAGCCCGGCATTCTGCACGCCATGCAGCGCGTCGCGCCCGGGAAGCTGCTGATCCCCGCGCCGCCCGATGGCAATTGCGCCTGCAACGAATGCCCGCACATGCGCAAGAACACGCTCGAAAAACTTTATCTCTGCCTCCGCGATCGCACTCCGGAGATCACGCTCGATGAAGACATCGCGCGACGCGCCCTGCGCCCCATTGAGCGCATGTTGGCCATGAGCTAAAACTTGCCTCTGCCCTCAGCAATCGCCATGTTTCCGCCGAGCCTCTCCGCCGACGAGCTTCGCGAGCTACTGCGCCGATTTCTCGACGAAGATATCGGCGGCGGCGATCGCACAACAGAAGCCACGGTACGCGCCGACCAACGGGCTGCCGGCGATTTCCTCGCCAAGAGTCAGCTCGTTCTTGCCGGACTTGAATTTGCGATCGAAACGTTTCGCCTGCTCGATCCGAAATTGACCGTCGATATCCTTTGCCGCGATGGCGATCGCGTTTCTCCCGGGCAAACCATCGCGTGGGTTCGCGGCCGCGCGCAAGCTTTGCTGAGCGCCGAGCGCGTAGCCCTTAATTTGCTCCAACGCCTCACCGGGATCGCCACGCTCACGCGGATGTATGTCGACGCCGTAGCCGGAACCAGCGCCACGATTCTGGATACGCGCAAGACTACGCCCGGCCTTCGCGCGCTCGAAAAATACGCCGTGCGCGCCGGCGGCGGCACCAATCATCGCCTCGGCCTTTCCGACGCGATCCTTATCAAGGAAAACCACGTGCGCCTAGCGGGCGGCGTCGCGCCCGCAATTCGCGCCGCGCAGGCGAATCGCGGTCCTGTTAATTGGATCGAGGTCGAAGTCAACACGCTCGCCGAACTCGATGAAGCCTTGCCCGAGCGTCCCGAGGCAATTCTGCTCGACAATTTCACGCCCGATCTTGCGCGCCAAGCCGTCGAGCGCGCGCGCCAACTCGATCCGGAGCGGCGCATCGCAATCGAAGCTTCCGGCGGCATAACTCTCTCCAACGTTCGCGCGTTCGCCGAAGCCGGAGTGGGCCGCATTTCCGTCGGCGCGCTCACGCACTCCGCTCCCGCCGCCGACATCAGCCTGGAGATTCAACCGGAATCACGATGAGCGCAGAAAACAACATCCCCGAGCACATCGACGTCCTCGTCCTCGGCAGCGGTCTTGCCGGCTGTGCCACAGCCTGGGCCGCGGCCGAAAAAGGCGCGGAAGTCGCCATCGTCACGCGCGCGCATCAACCGGAAGAAAGCAATTCATTCTGGGCGCAAGGTGGAATTGTTTTTCGCGGCCACAATGATTCGCCGGAGCTTCTCGCGCGCGACATCCTGGAAGCCGGCGCGCATCTTGGCGATCCCGCCGCGGTCGGCGTGCTCGCGCGCGAGGGGCCCGAACTCGTGCAAAGCGTCCTGATCGATCAGCTCGGCGTGGAATTCGACCGCGATCCTACGAATCCGGCCGAATTTGACTTGACGCGCGAAGGCGCGCACTCCTGCCCGCGCATCCTGCATGTGAAGGATCAAACCGGCACGGCCATCGAGCGCGCATTTTTCGCCCGCGTTTCCAATCATCCGCGCATACGTCTGCTGCGCGGCTTCACGGCCATCGATCTGCTCACGCTGCCGCATCACTCTGAAGAGCCGCTCGACGTCTATCGCGCACCGCAATGCTTCGGCGTCTATGCCCTCGATCAATCCACCGCCGAAATTGTTCCGCTTCGCGCGGCGCAGACCGTCCTCGCCACCGGCGGCATCGGCCGGCTCTATCTGCATACCACGAATCCCGCAGGCGCTCGCGGCGACGGCTTGGCGCTCGCGCATCGCGCCGGCGCCCGCTCGATCAATTTGCAATATGTGCAGTTCCACCCCACGGCGCTGTTCCACCCCAGCGGCACATTTTTGATTTCCGAAGCGCTTCGTGGCGAAGGCGCGCGCGTCGTCGATTCCGTCGGCCACGAATTCCTCAGCGCCGCAAGCGGCGGTTCGCTCGCCCCGCGTGACGTCGTGGCTCGCGGCATTTACCAGCACATGCTCGAAAAGGGCGAGCCCTGCGCGTGGCTCGACATCACGCACAAACCCGCCGAGTGGATTCGCGAGCGTTTCCCCGGCGTCCACGCTCATTGCGCATCTCTCGGCATTGACATCACGCGCGAACCCATCCCCATCGTCCCCGCCGCGCATTACAGTTGCGGCGGAGTTGCGGTGGACGCGTGGGGCCAGACCAGCCTGCCCGGTCTGCGCGCCGTCGGTGAAGTCGCTTGCACCGGCGTTCACGGTGCCAATCGCCTCGGCAGCACTTCTCTTCTCGAGTGCCTCGTGTGGGGCGTGCGCGCCGGCCGCCAGTCTGCCGAGCAATCCGCCGCGAGCCCCGCTTACTTCCCGCGCATCTCCCCATGGCGCTACGAGCGCGAATCCGCCGACCCCGCGCTGATCGCCCAAGATTGGCTGACGATTCGCCACACGATGTGGAATTACGTCGGCCTGATCCGCACCGCCAAGCGCCTGGAGCGCGCGCGCGAAATTCTCCAGGAGCTGCACCTGGAAATTTCCCAGTTCTATCGCCGCGCCGCGCTTGACGACGCGATCATCGGCCTGCGCAACGCCGTCGAAGCCAGCATTCTGATCGTCCGCGGCGCCACCGAATGCCGCGCCAGCCGCGGCTGCCATTTCCGCGTGGATTGATGCCTCTGCGTACTCTTTGATTCTTTCCCTGTGTTCCGTTAGGCTGAATCGGCCCCGGCCTCGGCGGAGCCGATTGCTTAAATGAACTCGGCGGAGCCGATTGGTTCAACGCTCTCGCCGGAGGCGATTGCTCAATTTAATGGACGCGGCCTTTTCAGCGGTCACATTCGCGGAACCCGAGCGCGCCAAGGCGAATCTCGCGCAGGTCGCCCCGCGCCTGCCGGAGAGCTTGTGGGCCAAGCTGCCGGCCCTGCTCGCGCAAGTGCCGGACCCGGACACCGCGCTCAACTCTCTCGAGCGCTACCTTACCGTCACTGACGCAAACGACCCCGGCGCCGGCCCACGCAGCGTGCGCTATCTCGAGCAGCATCCCGTGGCGCTGCACCACTTGCTCGTGCTCTTCAGCTACAGCCGCTATCTTTCCGAATCCGTTATCCAGCAACCGTCGCTCGTCGCTTGGCTGCACGGACCGGCGCGCCACGGCCCGGCCACCTCCAGCAGCCTCGAAGAACTGAAATCGCCCGAAGATCTTTTCGAGGAGTTCGCGCAATTCGAAGCCATATCCGGCGACGATGATCCGACGCGGGTGCTGATTCGCTTCAAGCGCCGCCAATATCTGCGTATCACGCTGCGCGACGTGCTCGGCCTCGCTACTCTCGCCGAAACCACGCTCGATCTTTCGCACCTCGCCGACGTTCTTCTCGAGCGCGCCCTGCGCGTCGCCGCCTATCGCCTCGAGCGCGATTACGGCATCCCGCAGTACATCGACGCCGAAGGCCGCCAGCAACCCACGCGCATGACCATCATTTCCCTCGGCAAACTCGGCGGCCAGGAACTCAATTACAGTTCCGACATCGACTTGCTTTTCCTCTACGGCCATTTGGGCCAGACATCCGGCGGCGCGCAAGGCACCGCGACCAACGCCGAATATTTCACGCACCTCGCGCAAGAGGTGCTGCACATCGTCACCGAGCCGATGGCCGAAGGCGCCGTCTATCGCGTCGATCTGCGGTTGCGCCCGCAAGGCCGCGAAGGCGATCTTGCCAGTAGCCTGCCCGCCGCGCTCGATTACTATCGTTCGCGCGCCCGCGAATGGGAGCTGCAAATGCTCATCAAGGCGCGCGGTTCGGCCGGTGACGCCTCCGTCAGCCGCAGCTTCCTCGAAGAAGTCCAGCCGCTGGTTTATCGCCGCGAATTCCATCTCGCCGTGGTCGAAGCCGTCCTGAACGCCCGCGAGCAAATAACGCGCGGCCTGCGCCGCCGCGCCCGCACCACTGGACACACCGCCGCGTGGAACGTCAAACTTTCCCCCGGCGGCATTCGCGACATCGAATTTCTCGCGCAATGCCTGCAGCGCCTCTACGGCGGCGCCGATCCCTGGCTGCGCTCGCCTTCGACGCTTTTCGCCCTCGGCCGCCTGCACGATAAAGGGCATCTCTCCGGCCGCGATTTTTTCCGTCTAAGCGCCGCGTATCAATTTCTCCGCCGCGTCGAGCACCGCCTGCAATTGCGCGACGGCCTGCAACGCCACACGCTGCCCGAGCCCGCCGACGCGCTCGAGCGCCTCGCGCGGCGTTGCGGCGTGGAGGCCGGCCCTGCCGACGCGCGATCTCCCGGCGCGCTCTTGCTCAGCCGCCTGACCGAGCATTTCAAGGACGTACGCGAAATTTACGAGCGCATCCTCAGCGGCAGCGGCCCCGAACCTTCCGCCGGCAAAGACGCAGCCGCCGCCGACCCCGGCACAGGCGCGATGCTGCGCCGTTTGCGCCAGGAATATCCGTCGGTCGCCGCGATGGTCTCGCTGGCCTCAGATGAGCGCCCCGACGAGGAAGCGCTGTTCGTGCGCCGCGGCCTTACGCGTTTTCTGGAATCGGCCGTCCTCCAACCGAAAGTCATGGCGCAATTAAGCGCGCGCCCCGAATGGGTGCTGATCGCCGCCGAAGTATTGTCGCGCAGCGATCTGGCCGTCGATCTGCTCTCCTCGAATCCCGAGGAAATTTCCGCCGTTGCCGATCCCGGCCTTGCGGGATTCCGCGGGGCGCTTCCGCAGATCGCAGTGGGCGAACCGCTCACCCCGCAAGCCGTCGAAGACGCCATGACGGCGTTGCGCGTCGCCTATCGCCGCGGAGTGCTCGCCACGCTGGTCCGCGCGCTGCTCGGCTCCAGCCATCCGTTCGATTCTTTCCGCGG
The DNA here is from genome assembly GCA_050014395.1 of Candidatus Acidiferrales bacterium. Lineage (GTDB taxonomy): Bacteria > Acidobacteriota > Terriglobia > Acidiferrales > UBA7541 > DASPOJ01. The sequence continues at coordinate 8,563 of JBEKDK010000083.1, forward strand.
ACTGTCCGAACTCGCCGAGCAAGCCCTCGCGCGCGCTCTCGAACTCGCCGCCGCGATGAATCAGGTTGTCGTCGATCTCGCCTCGTCCCCGTTTTCGATCTTGGCGCTCGGCCGCCTGGGCACCGGCGAGATGGACATCGGTTCCGATGTGGACTTGGTTTTTCTTGTCGACGATAGTCTGTCCGCCGATGAGCGCGAAAAATGGCGTCTCGTCGCCGATCGCCTGGTGCACATCGCCAGCAGCCATACGCGCGAAGGTCTTCTTTTCCCTGTCGACACACGCCTGCGCCCGCGCGGCGGCGACGGCGAAACCCTCCAGACCACTTCTTATTTGCGTAGATATTTCGATAGTGAAGCTGTGGCGTGGGAAGCCGCGACGTTTCTGAAGGCGCGCCCAATCGTCGGCAATCTCACGCTGGGCGCCGAAGCGCTGCGGCAAGTTCACGAATGCCTGGTGCGCCGTTTTTCGGAACCCAAATCCCTGGCGCGCGATCTCGCGCACACGCGCCAGCGCCTCGAACGCGAAGGCGCCGATCCCGATCGCCCCATTGGCCAAAAAGGCGAATTCAAACGCATGGCCGGCGGCTATTACGATGTGGAATACGTCGTGGCTTTCCTGTTCCTCACCCGCGTGCTGCGCGACGAACGCCCCACCGACCAATCCATCATCGAAGGCCGCGGCCACGTCCTGCGGCAAATTGCTTTGCTCGAAGCCAAAGGTCCCTCGGTCTCCGGCCTCGGCTCAACCGAAGCTCAAACCCTCCGCGCCGCCGCCATGCTCTATCGCAGCATTGACCACGCTCTGCGCATCGTCACCGGCCGCTCGGCCAATCATCTCCCCGAATCCACCATGGCACAGCGCGTCGTGCGCCTGCTCGAGCAATGGCAGTTCCCGCTGCCCGAAGGCATCGAAGCCGCCGTCGAAACTACCCGCCGCCACGTCCGCGGCCTTTACGAACACACCGTAGTCCGCGCCGCCGAATCGTAAGCTCCCGAATCGAAGCCCGCAACCCGAATCCGAAGCCGTCACGTCGCGCACCGCTATCTGCTCGCGGTATAGGGCTCATCCGGCACTATCAGATAGTCGAAGTACGTCAAAATCTTGTCCACGTCGAGATTTTTCACGAACAGGATTCGGGCGCTCGCGCGAATTTCGATGCGCTGCGGCACCCACGTCGCGTCACCTACCCGAGTCTCCTCCACAATGACGTGCGAGCCACGCTGCACGCGGGCCACGAATAAACCCACTGAGAAAGACTGTATGACCTCGCCATCGACTTTGATCCAGCCGAAGTTTTCCTTATCGACCCACAGCTTGCCTTCTATTCTGTTCAGCAATTTGGCGTACTTGTCGTGTCCCTGATAGCCCGCGTGCGGAGTGGCCTGAATCACGTAGGCCGCCCTGCCGTCGACCATCTCCTCGCCAACCAGCTCGAAGTCGAAAGCGTCAAGCATATCGCCCAGGAATGTCCTGTTGTCCTGCACCTTGCCGAGCCGTATCGTTCGCTGCTCAGGCGTTTCGTGCTCGAGTTTGTCCAGATTCTCTCCGTTTGTCCTTTGTTCCTCGGCCGTTGGAGGATGCCCATTGTCTTCGACGACCTGCTCGAAGCGCGCGCCATTTACGAGCGCCATTTTCGTCACTTGTGCATCTTCCGATTTCACCTGTCCACGCGAGTCCAGGCGCCGATCCTCGTCACGCTCCATATAGGTGTAATGGTCGCTCGCTTCGCAGTTTCGCTCCGTGGCCGCCACCGAACGCTCCATAATCTGGCGCGCATTCAGCGCGGTTACGTGATTTTGGGGTTTGGCAGGCAGGCCATTTTGCGCGAAAAGTGCCGGGGACATTGCGGCGAAAACTAAAAACATTCCGATTCGCAACTTAGAGAGGAAGTCCATGTTGATTCCAGCACCCATGGCGATCCCAGCGAATCAGGATCCTTAACGGCCGTAGCGCAACTGCTTCTCACAACTCCCGATGAAACCGAAAAGCCTCTCGATTGCCCGTTCGAGCCGCGCGCGCCGGCAGCCTCCCCGGCGCTCGTTCAGTTCGCGGATTCTTGCTATCGGCGGAATCTTGATCCTGCCCGCTTGTCACTTCCCCACCGGCGGTCTGTGTTGCGGGATCGACTCCGTTTGTTTCGGCATTCAGGTCTGGCATTGCTTTCTCCCCTTGGAGAGCCCCTTACGGCAATCATCTCCTCACGCGTCTTCGCGAGTTTCTCAGGCGGCTTGGCGCCGACGAAATTCAGTCGACTCCTCGACGGCCAAAATCAGGCTCTTCCAGATATCCTGGTCTCCCCGGCCCGTGTGCACGTGCACCACGGCCTTCGATTCACCTGTGATCGTGCACTCCATCTGCACCTCGGACCTTCGAGTCGGTCCGGCGGCCACGCGCAACACCACCGGAGCGTCGTACCAATATGAGTAGTCCAAGGCCAAGCCAACCGGAATCATTTCGCTCAGGACTGGTTGCAACACGGTGAGCCTCCAAACTTCTTCCGGAGGCTGTAGTCTAGACGTGCTCGGCCACTCACGTCTGTCCCGTTTGGCACTCAATCGCCCACACCACAGGCGAATGTTGCCCGAAATGGACAGACAGATGCGTTGACGCCTCGCCAGCGCCGGGATTGGAAGGGTCTTCTGCTGCCCTGTTGGTTAGCTATTCCGATTTCGTTGCGAACCCGGCAACCGTCAAATACAAGCCGATAATCACCACAATCGCCAGGTACAGGTGGAAATGGCCCGCATAGCTGAGCTTTCCGAGGACCAATCCACCGGCCTGCTCCGGCGGCAAGCACAAAAAGAGCAACCCCTTGAGCAGCGTCAGCCAACCCATGATCGTGACCACCACCGGCAGCACGCCGCCTGACCAAACATTGTGTCCCAGTACCAACGCGAGTCCTGCCGCCAACGTGATGATACCGACGATGAACAGCTCCGGTCCGTTGTGAATCAGCGCAGAGACCGTGGCCAGCGTCGCCTCTTTGTGCGCCACCATTGCCAGTCCGGCAAGAATGCAATAAAGCCCAAGCAATTTGCTGATGAACGCCGTTCGTGAAGCCATTTTTCCTCCGACCAACACTCAATTAGACCGGAACTTCCGTCTTGATCTCCCGGTCGGCCGACGATCTACTTCTCACCGCCCTGGCATGTGGCGCCCGCACCTCATATTCGCCCGGCCAAAGCACCTTGAGAGATTCCACAAGCTGCGCGGCCTTCTCCCTCTCGCCGCGTGACGCCACATGCACCAGTTCCCCATTCTCTAGCTGCCTGAATACGCGATACATCGCACCCCCACCTCGCTTCCCCCGGACTGCTCCAAAGCCGCACAGAAAGTACTTCCCCTCTCCTCCTTTGACGGTGACGGACATCACGCCTCAATGTGACCGCGAACACCGCTTGGCCATCCTCCAGCGTCGATGCACCCTCGCGTCGACTGTGCTATTGTTTTTTGTTCGCGCGACACGCTTCGGACTACCGAGCCGGTCTGCACGGAGCCCATTTTCTAGGAGGAGTTAGCACCAATGAAGTCGTCCTATAACGGCAAATCCATCCCCGCCGACGGCAAGGCCATCGAATACGCAAGTGGCGCGCTGCGCGTCCCCGATCGCCCCATCCTGCCCTTCATCGAAGGCGACGGCACCGGCCCCGACATCTGGAAAGCCTCCGTGCGCGTGTTTGACGCCGCCGTGCAATCCGCCTACGGCAGCAAGCGCAAAGTCGCGTGGTTTGAGGTCTTCGCCGGCCAGAAAGCCTTCAACACATTCAAGGAGTGGTTGCCGAATGACACCGTGGACGCCATCCGCGATTTCCGCGTGGCCATCAAAGGCCCGCTCACCACGCCCGTCGGTGGTGGCATCCGCTCGCTCAACGTCGCGCTGCGCCAAATTCTCGATCTCTACGCTTGCGTGCGCCCCGTGAAATATTTTGCCGGCGTGCCCTCGCCCGTCCTGCACCCCGAGCGCATGAACGTGATCATCTTCCGCGAAAACACCGAAGACGTGTACGCGGGAATCGAATGGAAATCCGGCACTCCCGAAGCCAAAAAGCTTCTCGAGTTCTTGAATAAGGACATGCTCGGCGGCGGCCCCAAGCAAATCCGCTGGGATTCCGGCGTGGGCATCAAGCCCATGTCGCCCAGCGGCACCAAGCGCCTGGTGCGCCGCGCCATCCAACACGCCATCGATCACCAGCGCCGCCTGGTGACGCTCGTGCACAAGGGCAACATCCAAAAATTCACCGAAGGCGCGTTCCGCGATTGGGGCTACGAAGTGGCGAAAGATGAATTCCGCGCCCAAATCGTCACCGAACGCGAAAGCTGGATCCTCGGCAACAAGGACAAAAATCCCGCCCTCACCATCGAGCAGAACGCCGCCGCCATCGAGCCGGGCCTCGATCAAGCCACCGACGCTTTTCGCACCCAGCTCTACGCCGAGGTGAAACAAGTGCTCGATTCGATCTACGCCACGCACGGCGCAGGCCGCTGGAAGCAGATGATCATGATCAACGATCGCATCGCCGATTCCATCTTCCAACAAGTTCTGCTGCGCGCCGATGAATATGAAGTCCTGGCCACTCCCAATCTGAATGGCGACTACCTGTCCGACGCTTGCGCCGCGCAAGTCGGCGGCCTAGGCATGGCTCCCGGCGCAAATATCGGCGATGGCTTCGGCTGCTTTGAAGCCACCCACGGGACCGCCCCCAAATACGCCGGTAAAGACGTGATCAATCCCAGTTCCGTGATGCTGAGCGGCGCGATGATGTTCGATTTTCTCGGCTGGCCCGAAGCCGCCCGCGCCATCGAAAACGCCATCGCCAAAACCATCGGCCAAAAGCGCGTCACCTACGATCTCGAGCGCCTGATGCAAGGCGCCACAAAGTTAAAAACGTCCGAGTTCGCCACGGCCATCATCGAAAGCATGCCGAGCAAATCATGAATGGAGCCTTGAAACCGTTAGTCGAAGCGGCCCCGTAGGGGCGGCGCAGTTTCCTTAGGAGGTGGGAGCTTCAGCTCCCACGTTACAGGCCGAAAACGAAAGGGGCTTTAGCCCCTGGAGTGACAGCGGAAAATGATTCAAGCCCCGAAGGGGCGGCACAGCTTAGCCCAGGGCGTAAGCCCTGGGTAACGATCGGAAATTGAACTAAGCCCCTTAGGCGACACAAGCCTTACCGAGACGTACGAGGAGTCACACCAATGCGAAAGAAAGTCACAGTCGTAGGCGGCGGCTTCGTCGGCTCAACCACAGCGCAGCGAATCGTAGACAAAGAACTCGCCGACGTCGTCCTCACCGACGTGCTCGAAGGCCCGCCGGCCGGCAAAGCGCTCGACATGCTCGAATCCACGTCGATCTCGCGTTCCGACGCGCGCGTCGTCGGGGTCACCACGGCATCCGGCGATTACCGCGAGACGGCCAATAGCGACATCGTCGTCGTCACCGCCGGCTTCCCGCGCAAACCCGGCATGAGCCGCGACGATCTGCTGCGCGCCAATTACGACGTCATCAAAGGCGTCGTCGAACAGGTCGTGAAGTTTTCCCCCGGCGCAATCCTCATCATGGTCACCAATCCCTTGGACGCCATGGTGCAAGCCGCCTATCGCATCAGCGGATTTTCCAAGAACCGCGTGATGGGCATGGCAGGCGTTCTGGACTCCGCGCGCATGAGCACGTTCGTCGCTCAGGAACTGAACGTTTCGGTCGAGAACGTCCAATCCTTCGTCCTCGGCGGACACGGTGACGACATGGTGCCTCTGCCCCGCTACTCAACCGTTGCCGGAATCCCCTTGCCCGATCTGCTGCCGAAAGAGAAAATCGACGCCATCGTCGATCGCACGCGCAAAGGCGGCGCCGAAATCGTCAATCTCCTGAAAACAGGTTCAGCCTATTACGCACCTTCGGCCGCCGTCGTCGAAATGGTGGAAGCGATCCTGAAGGACAAAAAGAAAATCCTCCCCTGCGCCGCATATCTCGAAGGCGAATACGGCATCAAGGGACTCTACGTCGGCGTCCCCGTAAAACTCGGCGCCCGCGGCGTCGAGCAAGTGATTGAAATCAAGCTGACGCCGGAAGAAAACGCCGCGTTGCAAAAATCCGCCGCCTCCGTCCGCGAGCTGGTAAACATTTTGGGAGTCGCATAAGCGTTAGATTTGCGCGGGCTCGGATGTGTCCAAAAAGCGAGGAGAGCCCCGCGGACTCACAGCTTGCGAATGGCCTGGCGAATTTGTAGGGGCGGAGCCTGCCGGCAGGCAGGCTTGCCTCCGCCCAGTTTTTCTTCGAGTGCTCTACTGAGCCCAAGCGAGCCCGTCTGCTCCACGCCCCGCTTCAAATAATTTAACATCCCATGTCGCAAGATCGATCTTCGCAACTTGGTGGCTTGAATCGCACGAAACGTAAGCGGCTTTTCCGTCCGGACGCACGAGCACTTCTTGGGGTGATGGCGGCACGGTGACCGTCTTCGCCACCTTTAGCGTCACAAGATCGATCACCGCGACGCCGTTAGCGCCGGGCAGAGCCACCAATAACCACTTCCCGTCTGGCGTTGAAGCCGTGCCGTACCCCGTCCCCGGCAATTCAATCCATCGATCGACATTGTCGGTCGCGGTATCGATCACGGC
>JBEKDK010000084.1:0-14837 GCA_050014395.1 Candidatus Acidiferrales bacterium
AAAAATCGCACACTGCGCGAAGAAATCGGCGCCTGATCGTTGCTGAAGAATGCCGCGGTGCGCGCGAGTGAAACGGCGAGCTCGTTCGTGTCCACAGCCACGCCGAAATTTCCCGCGGTGGTCGCAGGCGCCGAAGGTTTCCGATATACGGCCAGGACGCGGCCCGCACGATCGGAGACGACGATCACCATCGTATCCACGTTCGCCGCTTCCGCCGCGGCCACGACGAGCGATTGCACTTGGCTCGCCGAAAGATTCGGCGCGGAGGCGGGAGGCGTGAAAGGCATGGCGGAAGTGGAACCGGTCGCGCCGCCGCAGGCCGCGAGCGCAAGCGCGCCGCCCAACGCCAGCGCCAGCGCGGCGCGCCCTCCGTGCCAATCTTCGCGCAAAGTTTCGCTCACCGTGGTCCTGCTTAGGTAACACATCGTCTGCGCGTGCTCAAGGAGTCCGATGGGAAGCGGCGCCAAAGAATGAATTGCGCCCGATGGCACGCGACCCGCGGAATTTCGTTTCAACCGCGGCGGGATACAGGCAAAATGCCTGCTGCTAAAACGGCGCCGATTTGTGCCTTGGCGCCCGAGGCGAGCCGGATGCGCCGCTCATCGGTGCGAATCAAAACCGCGCTTCTCGCAGCAGCGATGGCGTTGCCGCTCGCGGCAGCGGCTGCGCCGCGCCGCGCGCAACCGGCAGCAATTCTTCACGCCCAACAGACAGCGACGCCACAACGCGCGCGTACGTATCCTCGTTCACGGCAGAAGCCCGAAGTCGGGCCTGCGACGCAGCCGCAAATTTCCGCAGCCGAGTTTGAGGCGCAACGCTTGCCGCGCCAGCCGGCGCCGCGCACGGCGGCGATCGAAGGCGAAGTGCGCGATGAAAGCGGGCGAGCCGTTGTCGGCGCGACGGTGCGATTCGATTCTTCCGCAGTGAGCAGCAGCGCCGACGGCGTTTTTCGCGTTCGCGATCTTGCGCCCGGCGCGTACACGCTCACGATCGAAAGCCCCGGCTACACGACGGAGGTGCGTGCGGACGTGACGCTCGGCGCCGGCGATGTTTTCATCATCGAGCTGACGCTGGCATCTTCTGAGTTGGCCGCCGCGCCGCGCTCGCGTCTGCCGCGCCAACCGGAGCTCGGCCCTCCGGCGCCGGCCATACTCGTTGCGATGATGGGCTCGTACCGCATGCTGCCGCGCCGCCCCGACACCGATCCGAATTGGAGCGAGCCGCAGCCGCAACCGCTGCCGCCCGCACAGCAAGTTTTTGCCGAGACCGCGGATCGTTGGGACATTTCCATGCCGGACACGCGCCGTTACGGCGACGGCGGTGAATATCCGTACACGAAATCGCATTGGTACGATCCATTCGATCGCAACAAACTGAAAGGCGATCAGCCGATCATCGGCCAACAAACATTTTTGAATTTGTCGGCGAAGAGCGAGACCTCTCTCGATGGCCGTTGCCTGCCCACACCGACCAACTTGAGTCCTGCGCGGCCCGGCAGTAGCGAATTTTTTGGGCGCTGCGATCAATTCGCGCTCGGCCAAACATTTCTTTTCACCGCGGATTTATTTCATGGCGACGCGGCGTTTCGCCCGGTGGATTGGCGGATTCGCGTGACGCCCGCGGTCAATGTGAACTATCTGAACGTGCAGGAACTCGGCGTGGTGAACGTCGATCCGCGCGCCGGCACCACGCGGCTCGACGCGCACGCCAGTTTGCAGGAAGCGTTTGTTGAAGTGAAGCTGCACGATCTCGACTCCAACTACGATTTCGTTTCCGTGCGCGCCGGCATTCAGCATTTCCAGAGCGATTTCCTGGGATTCATTTTTGCGGACGATCAGCCCGGCGTGCGTTTCTTTGGCAATTTGCACTCGAATCGCTGGCAGTACAACGCTGCGTATTTCAATCTGCTCGAAAAAAACACCAGCAGCGACCTAAATACCTTCGATTCGCGCCACCAGCAAGTGATCGTCGCAAATTTGTACATGCAGGATTTCGGCCGCCCCGGATACACCACCGAATTCAGCGTTCACTACAACAAGGATGACGGCGATGTGCACTACGACGACAACGGATTTTTGGTGCGCCCCGCGGACATCGGCTCCGAGCGGCTGCACGGCGTGCGCGTCGCGTATCTGGGCTGGGCGGGCAGCGGCCATTTCGGACGATGGAATGTAAGCCACGCGTTTTACCAAGCGCTGGGCGAGGACACATTCAATCCGATCGCCGGCCGCGCCGTCACGATCGATGCGCAGATGGCGGCTCTAGAAATTTCTTGGGATCGCGATTGGATCCGCTTCCGCGCGTCCGCATTTTACGCTTCCGGCGATGCCAATCCGCGCGATGGCCGCGCGACGGGTTTTGACGCAATCGTCGATCAGCCGAATTTCGCCGGCGGCGATTTCAGCTTCTGGAATCGCGAAGGCATTCCGCTCACGGGAGCGAGCGTTTTTCTGACGACGCCGGGCAGCCTGCTTCCGGATTTGCGCTCGAATAAATTCGAGGGCCAGGCGAATTTCGTCAATCCCGGGATCTTCCTGGCCAATGGCGGCGCCGATTTCGATCTGACGCCGAAACTGAAGGGCGTGGTGAACGTGAATTTCCTGCGCTTTGAAGATACCGCGCCGCTGGAGCTGGTGCTGTTTCAAACGCCGATTCGCAATACGATCGGTGAAGATTACAGCGTGGGCGTGATTTATCGCCCGCCGCTGACGGAAAACATTGTCGTCACCGGTGGCGCCGCGGCGCTCGATCCGGGCGCCGGATTTCGCGATATTTATACGGGGCACACACTTTTTTCTTTGTTTGGCAATGTTCGCGTTCAATTCTAATTCGGTTTCGCGATTGACAAACGGCAGCGCCATCGGTCGGCTGCGGCGAGCGGCCCCGGCCGCGGCGCTGGCGGCCACGCTCGCGTTCGCCGTCGCCGGCGCATACGTTGCAAGTGCGAGCGGACGGCAAGGCGACGCCGCGCCACAATCGCAGTTGCTGCAGCAAACCGAAGACGATGTCGCGCGCAAAAGCGCCGGCTGCATCTCCTGCCACACCCAAACCGACGAGCCAACAATGCACGCGACGCGAACTGTGCGCCTGGGCTGCACGGATTGCCACGGTGGCCGCGCGGATTTGCCGGTCCCCGCCGCCGCGCAGCCCGGTTCCGTCGCGTACGAACAGGCCAAGCGCGCCGCGCACATTCTGCCGCGCGATCCGGCGATGGCCGATCGCTCCGCCGAGCCCGTGCGCGCATATGCCGCGTGGCTGCGCGAAAGCGCCGATTACGTTCGCTTCGTCAATCCTGGTGATTTGCGCGTCGCTGCGCAAACATGCGGGCAAGCCGGGTGCCACGCTTCGGTGGTGCGCAACGTCGCGACGAGCATGATGACCACCGGCGGAATTCTGTGGGGCACGGCGCTTTACAACAATGGCGGCTATCCTCATAAGGACACGCGCTTCGGCGAAAGTTACAGCGCTGGCGGCACGCCGCAAACCGTGCGCACGATTCCCGCGCCCACGCCGGAAGAAACGCGCCAGAAGGGAATTTTGCCGGAGGTGACGCCGCTGGAGCGCTGGGAAGTTTCGCAGCCGGGCAACGTGCTGCGCGTCTTCGAGCGCGGCGGCGAAGCGAAAAGCGAAATCGGCGTGCCCTCGCCGGAGGAAGAACCCGGCAAGCCCGACGATAAGCTGAGCAGCCGCGGATTCGGCACCGAGCTGCGCACCGATCCCGTTTTTCTCGGTCTGCAAAAAACGCGCTTGCTCGATCCGCTGCTTTCGCTGCCGGGCACCAACGATCAGCCCGGAGATTATCGCGCCAGCGGTTGCACGGCGTGCCACGTGATTTACGCCAACGATCGCTCGGCGGAACATTCGGCGCAATACGCGCAGTTCGGCAACCAAGGTTTCAGCGCGTCAAACGATCCCACGATTCCGCGCGACGAATCGGGCCATCCGATCCGCCACGTTTTCACGCGTTCGATTCCATCGAGCCAATGCATGGTGTGCCACATTCATCCGGGCACGAATATGGTCGCCACATACTTCGGCTACACGTGGTGGGACAACGAATCCGATGGGCGGGCGATGTGTCCCGCCGCGCAGCACAATCCCACCGATCAGCAGCGCTACGACGTCGCCGTGCGCAATCCCGAAGGCGCCGCCGCGCGCGGCTTGTGGGGCGACGTGAACTTTTTGTCGCAAACCGGCAGCGCGGAATTCAACGCCAAGCTGCAGCAAACGCAATTCGCCGATTTTCATAGCCACGGCTGGCTGTTCCGCGCGGTTTACGCGCGCGATCGCCAGGGCCGCTTGCTGGACGCGAGCGGCGCCGTTGTGCCGTTCGACGATCCGCTGAAATTCAGCAAGGCCGTGCACCTCGAGGACATTCATCTCGAAAAAGGAATGCAGTGCGTCGATTGCCATTTCGAGCAGGACGCGCACGGCACGGGCGCGCTGTACGGTGAGCCGCGCGCCGCGATCGAGCTCGATTGCGTCGATTGCCACGGCACGATTTCCGCTCGCGCGTCGCTGGTCACGTCGGGCCCGGCCGCACCTCCGGGCGGCACGCATCTCGAGGGCTTGCGCACGCCGTGGGGCCAGCGGCGATTTGAGTGGCGCGATGGCCGGCTCTTTCAGCGCTCGATGATGGAGCCGCATCAGGAATGGGAAATCGTGCAAACGTTCGATTCGATCACGCCGGGCAACGCGCACTACAACGAAAAATCGCGCCTGGCGAAAACGCTGCGCACGGACGGCGTCACGTGGGGCGATGTGCCGCGCGACGCCTCGATGCTCGCGCACGCCAATAGCCGCATGGCCTGCTACACGTGCCACACGTCGTGGACGCCGAATTGTTTCGGCTGCCATTTACAGATGACCGCGAATCAGCGCCGCCCGATGCTGCACAACGAAGGCCTGATGACGCGCAATTGGACTTCGTACAATTTTCAAGTGTTGCGTGACGATGGTTACATGCTCGGCGTCGATGGCACCGTCACCGGGCATCGCATTGCTCCCGCGCGGTCGTCGTGCGCCGTGCTGGTCAGCTCGCAGAATGCGAATCGCGAATGGCTGTATTACACGCAGCAAACAATTTCCGCGCCGGGGTTTAGCGGCGAAGCGTTCTCCACCTTCGTGCCGCACACCGTGCGCGCGCGCGAAACGAAAACTTGCACCGATTGCCACGTTTCCGCCGCCGGCGATAACAACGCCTGGATGGCGATGCTCCTGCTGCAAGGCACAAATTTTGTGAATTACATGGGCCGCTACGTTTATGTGGCCGATGGCGCGCGCGGATTTTCCGCCGTCGTCACGGCCGAGCACGATGAGCCCGAAGCCGTCTTCGGCAGCGATCTTCAGCGCATGGCGTATCCGGACGATTATCGCGAGCACGTCGCGCGCGGCGGACGATTGACCACGGCGTTCGGCCACGCGGGCAACGTGCTCGATCTTCAGTTACGCGGCGAATATCTTTACGCCGCGATGGGCGCCGGCGGCTTCCGCATCTACGATGTGGCAAACGTGGATAACAAAGGTTTTTCCGAGCGCATGGTCACCGCGCCGGTTTCTCCGCTCGGCCAGCGCCTCTATGTGAAGACGAAGTACGCCACGGCGATCGCCACGCCCACCACGCTCGGCGTCGATCCGCTGCGCGCGCAGCACCCGGAAAACGAAGAGCAGAAGATTCATTTAATGTACGGATTTCTTTACGTCACCGATCGCGAAGAGGGTTTGATCGTGGTCGGAAATCCGAAGCCGGAAGCGAAAAGCCCTGTCGGCGTCGGTACGCTGCTCAACGGCAATCCCGAGGACAATTTCATCGGCCGCGCAGCGACGTTCAATCCCGGCGGCATTCTGCACGGCGCGCGCCGCATCACAATCGCCGGAACTTATGCCTACATTTTGTGCGATCGCGGCTTGGTGGTGGTGGATCTCGACAATCCTCTCGAGCCGCGCGTCACGGCAGAGATCGGCGCGCCTGCGCTCGTCGATCCGCAAGGCGTCGCCGTGGAATTTCGCTACGCATTCGTCGCCGATCGCGAAGGATTAAAGGTGCTCGATGCGACGGACCTCGCGCATCCCCGCATTGTGCCGGGCGCTGCAGTGCCGTTGGACGATGCTCGGAACGTCACCGTCTCGCGCACCTACGCGTACGTGCCGGCCGGCCGCCACGGCATCGTGATTGTGGACGTCACGCGCCCCGAGCATCCACAGCTTGCGCAGACTTTCACGGCGGATGGCGCGATCAACGATGCGCGCGATGTGAAAATCGGCGCGGTGGCTGGCGGAGTTTTCGCCTACGTGGCCGACGGCGCAAACGGTTTGCGCATTCTGCAAGTGCTTTCGCCGGAGGATTCGCCGGATTCTTACGGATTTTCGCCGCCGCTGCGGCCCAAGTTGATTGCAACGTATCGCACGCCCGGTGCGGCGCTGGCAGTTTCGCGTGGCATCGATCGAGATCGCGCCGTGGATGAAAGTGGCAATCAGCTCGCCGTCTTCGGTCGCCGCGGCGCGCGCCCATTGAATCGCGAAGAAGCGGAGGGCCTCTATCTGCGCGGCGGCCAGCTTTTCACCGTTACGGATGCGCCGCCGAGCCAGCCGCTGGCGTTCGGCGCGGCCGCAACTGCGGGCACATCGGCGCGAGCCGCGCTCGATAATTGGCTCGATCGGTTGCGCGCGCTTGTGCGTTAGCTAGCTATCCCAATTTTCTTCATCATTACAAGTTGGCGTTAACGCGTGTCGCCGATGCAGTTGGCACGCGAGCCAAGCTCGACGACAGATCCTCAATCGACGTGTGCCCCGGCGTGAATCTTCGCTGCGAGGGATCGTGGTAGGTGTGGCATTCAAAGCAACGCGCTTCTGCGGCCTGCGGACCTTCGTGGTGGCATTGCCGGCACGTCGCAATCCCCGGCACAAGGATCTCCGAGCTTTGCTGGCTGGTGCGCGCCGCCGCGTGGCAGCTTTCGCAGCTCACCAATTGGTGCTGCGTGTGATCGAATTTTGCGAGCCGGAAAAAGCGCCGCGTCAAATTTGATGGCGCAACACTTGGCATATCGGCGGCCAGTGACGCGGGCGTCGTCATCGCCGGGTCCGGCGGCGCGGCGCTCACCTGCGCTTGCCCCGCCGCGCAATTTAGCGTGTGGCATTCCTTGCAAGTCTTGCGCCACAGAAGGTCTTCGGCCTCGGCAGTGTGTTCGGCCACCCATTCCGGCGGCGTCAGCAGTCGGTAATCGGCCGGTACCGGCCGCCGCGGCAGATCCCGATTCGGCTGTCGCAGTTCGCGCAGCTCCGCGGGATGCGCGGCGATGTAAATCTGAAATTTCGCGATGACGAAAGTGTGAATGCGTTCCGGCGTGTCGTGTGGCACCTGATCGCTGAAGCGTTTGTCGAATTGCAGGGTGTGGCACCCGGCGCAGGTCGCGGCGTACGTCGCCGGCCCCATCAGCGCATTCGGCGAATTTGTTGCGAATTGGCTTTCATTGGTTCCGCTCGGCGTGCTTGCATGGCTCGCCGCCTCGCCCGCATTCGCGCCATTCGTGCCGAACCGCCACGAGTCGGCATCGTTCGCCACATGATGGCAATCGTCACAGACGAGTTGCACCGCGCCGCTCGGCCCCGTCAGATGCGCCTGCATGTGCAGCGCGTGATTGAATCGAATCGTCGTCGGATCGGGCGCAGCGGATCGCAGCACTGCAAACTCGGGATGATCGTGAGAGAAACTCTCGATGTGCGTTGCGTAATGCGCAAGCCCGCCGCGCGTTGCCAAATTCGCGTGGCACTGTGTACAGTTCGCGTCGCTCACTTCGGCCAAGCGAATCGCGCCGCGATGATCGGCGTGGCACGCGGCGCACGGTGGTGTGAACGTCTGCGACGCGTGGTGTATCGGCCCATCGTGGCAATCAAGGCAAGCGTGATCGGAAACCTTGCGGCTGAAGAATATTCCCGGAACCGAAACATGGCACGCGCTGCAGCGATTTGAAAACACCGCATGCGCCGCCGAAAGTTTTCCCGCGGAGTACACGCCGTCATTGCGTCGCGCCGCGTGCCAGCCGATCCACACGAGGGCCAGCGCCACAGCCGCGAGCGTCAGCCACGATCGCCATCGCCGCAGCCAGTCTGGCTTGCGGAAATAATTCAGGTCAATCCGCTGCGCCAGCTTCTTTGTTGTGCGCGTGCGCGGCAACGGCTTCTCCTAGTATCGCAACGCGATCACGGCGTGCACCGCCGCAAGCAAAATCAGCGCAATCGAAAGCGGCACATGCACCAGCAACCAGCCGTGCAGCCAGCGGTGCAGGCGCGCCTGGCGCGTCAATTGCCGCTCTTCCTCGCAAATATTTTCGAGATTGTCCGCCGCGTCGTGCAGCTGTGGCGGCAGCAAAAGCCGCACAGATAAAAACGCGCGCTCGGCCTGCGCGCGAACGGCTAAGGCGCTGCCACCTGCTGCGTGCTCCAGATAAGGTTTGATCTCGCGATCGTAAAGCGCCACGAGCGGTGCCGCCGGCTCCGCGCTTTTCGCCGCGGCGCCTTCTTCGTCGGGGTCTTCGGGCACCGCAATCGTCTGCGCGCGTGCGATTTCCTCCGCCGCTTCGGCGCGAAGTTGCGCGCGCACATGCTCAATCTCGTCGTAGATGGTCTCCAGCGGCACTTCCCGCGTCATCGTCGCCGGCATGTAGTGTTGCAACGCCGCGCCGAAGACTCCGCTTGCGACCACGATCACCAGCAGCCACAGCAGCGCCGCCGACAGAGGTCCGCCCGCGCGGAACCCCGCGTGAAATAGAACGAGCGGCAAGCTGAGCAAGCCCAGCCACAAATGCCCGCGCATCCACGTTTGCGCGCGGCCCAAGCGCCACACCGGAACTTTTTTCCGCGCGCCGAGCAAGCCCGCGAAAATCATGAACGCGAATCCGGCGATGCCAAATCCCAATCCGAGCGGTGTGCCGCCCATCGGCTCTGCCGAGGCCGCGGGCCGGCCGAGCGCGTAGAGCAGCGCAGCCGCACCGAGTAGCACGCACGACGCAACGAGCCATCCCGTATGCGTGCGATCAATTTTCATGTTGCGGCGCTCCGAACCTCATTTCGCGCCTTTCGCGTCGCGTCCCACCGGCGCGCCTACGATCGCCTCGAAAAATTGCCGCGGCTCAACGCGATGCGCCGCATCGTGCGGGCAGGCGTAAACGCAACTTGGCTCCGCGTGATCGGTGCACAGATCGCACGACGTGGCTTTTTTGCGCACCATCGCGCGTTTGCGCCCCGCGTGCTCCGGATCGTCTGCCTGCACTGTAAATGGATGCAGATTGATATTTCCGTAGGGGCAATTCTGCGCGCACAGGCCGCAGCCGATGCACCAATCCTCGATGATCACTTCCAGTGAATTGCGGCGGCGAATCGAGCCCACCGGGCAGCCCACCATGCACAATGGATCGCGGCATTGCCGGCACGATGTGGCCACCAAATATTTGTCGAATCGCAGTCCTTCGCGCACCAGGCGCGTCACACCGTCGTGCGCATCGGCGCACGCGTTCACGCAGGCGTCGCAGCGCGTGCAGCGCTCCAGATCGAGCACCAGCAAACTCTGCGCCTCCATCAATCCCTGCGCGAGAAAACTTTCCAGCGGCACCGTGCCGAGCATCGCCATGCGCTCGTGATTGGCCTGCTGCCGCTCGGCCGCGGCGGATTCCAGACCCGTGCGCACCGACGGATATCGTTCAACCATGGCGCGGAACTCGTCGCCCGGAATGCGGACGACTTCGGCGTGATCCAAAGCTGTGCACGTTGCCGTGCGCGCGCCGCCGCCCAGCAATCCGATTTCGCCGAAATAATCGCCGCGCGAAAGATACGCGAGCACAAGTTCGCCGCCCGCGTATCGCTCGGACACTTTCACGAATCCCAAGCGCACCAGATAAAAACTGTCCGCTGGCTCGCCCTGCCTGCAAATCACCTGGCCCGGCGCAAAGCTCGCCAGCTCGACGCGTTCGCGCAAGTGATCCAGAAACTCCTGATCGAGCGCGCGGAACAGCGGCACGTTGCGCAGATGATCTTCAAGCGCGCGCTGCCGATACGTTCGATCGAGCTGCGCGCGCAGAGTTTTGTTTTTGCGCATCGTGTCCAAAACGTTGCGCAGCATCTCCAGCACGGTGCAATCGGTCTCCGCGCGCACGGTGGCCGAGCGCGGATAGAAATTCATGCAAGTCATTTCGCCGAACAGTTCGCCGGGTCCAAGCTCCGCCACGGGATGGTTGTAATCGAGGTCCACCGGCGCATCGATGGGAATCGAGCGGCGCGCAACTTCCTCTTCGCGATGATCGCGCTCGCGCCCAATCAGAAAGCTTCCGAGCCGGCTGAAAAATCCGCGCTCGCCGCCGGAAGTTTTCACGTGCGCCATCGGCGTCGCGATCGAAACGCTGACTTTGCCTTCGAGAATGTAAAAAGCCGTCGAGCCGAAATCGCCTTCGCGGCAAACGATTTCGCCTTTGCCATAGCGCCGCTTGATTGCGGCGTTTTTATTCAGCTCCAGGAATGTGCCGGAGACGTTGTGAAACACCGGCAGCGCCAGCAATTCTTCCGTCGTTGCGTGCTCGGCGTCGTGGCCCGCGCCCAGCGACGTTCCCACAACAAATTTGTTTGTCAGCGCGCCCGTGGGGCAGGAGACCATGCATTCGCCGCACGAGACGCACGTCGATTCGCCCATCGGCGCGGCGGCGTCAAAGGCGATATCGGTTGCGCCGCCTTTGCCCATGCGCGCCAGCACGAAATTGCTGCGAATATCGCCGCAGCCGCGAATGCAGCGATCGCACAAAATGCAGGCATCGTGCGCCACAGCGATGGCTGGGGAAGAATCGTCTTGCGGCCGCGTCGCGCGGCGCGGGAATCGAGATGCGCCGATGCCTGCCGCGCGCGCCAGTGTCTCGAGTTCGCAATCGCCCGATTGTTGTTGCCGCGCGCACGGCGCAGGGTGATCGGCCATCAGCAATTCCAGTAGCGTGCGCCGCGCCGCCTCCACGCGCTCTGAAGAAGTGGTGACGACCATTCCCGGTTCTGCCGGCCGCACGCATGACGCCGCAAAAACGCGCGCGCCCACGTCCACCACGCACATTCGGCACACGCCGACCGGCGTTTCATTCTGCTGATGGCACAGCGTAGGAATCGCGATGCCGTTCATGCGCGCCGCGTCGAACACCGTCGTGCCCGGCGCGACGAAAACCTTGAGTCCGTCGATCGTCAATTCGATCATTGGCGTCGCACTCGCGCTCATGCCGTTCTCGCTCGCGCCGCGGCCGCTTTGCCGTCTGTAAAGCACACGCCGGCGGGGCATTCGCGCCGCGTCAGATGTGCTTCCACCTCTTCGCCGAAGTGTTTCAGCACCGATTCAATCGGCGCCGGCACGATCTGCCCCAATCCGCAAATCGACGTCAGCCGCATCGCATCGGAAAGTTGCCGCACAAGATTCAATTCCTCGGCCCAATCGGAGCCCGTTCCGCGTCCATCGGTCCAGCGCGTCAGCAAATCCGTCATCTTCTGCGAGCCCAGTCGGCACGGCACGCATTTGCCGCACGATTCGTTGCGGAAAAACCGCACGGAGTTCAGCGCCATGTCCAGCATGCACGTGCGATCATCGCAAACGATGATCGCGCCGGAGCCAAGCATCGATCCCGCCGCCGCGAGCGATTTGAAATCGAGCGGCACATCCGCCATCGACGCCGGCAAATATCCCGACGACGGCCCCGACGGCGCAAACGCCTTCAGCGGCCTGCCGCCCAGCACGCCGCCCGCGTAACGAAAAATCAATTCCGAAATCGGCGTCCCCATCGGCACTTCAAACACGCCGGGTCGCTCCACGCGTCCGCTCACGCCGACGAATTTCAGTCCCGCCGCGCCGTTCGGCCCGCCCGTGCCGGCGGATTTGTACCACTCCACGCCGCGCGCCAAAATTTGCGGCACGTTGGCAAACGTCTCGACATTATTAATGACGGTCGGTTTGCTCCACAGCCCTTGATCGACGGGGAACGGCGGCTTGTTGCGCGGCTCAGCGCGCTTGCCTTCGATCGCCTCCAGCAGCGCGCTTTCTTCGCCGCAAATGTATCCGCCGGGACTGACGAAAATTTCGAGATCGAAATCGAGATCGGTGCCCAGCACGCCGCGCCCGATCAATCGCTGTTGCCGGCAGCGCGCCAGTTCCTCGGCCAGAATGTGCTCCTGCTCGTCGTACTCGTGGCGAATATACAGAATTCCTTTGCGCGCCCCGGTGATCAGCCCCGCCAGCGCCATCCCCTCGATCACCAAGTGCGGCAAATTGGTCAGCAGAAAACGATCTTTGATCGTCCCCGGTTCGCTTTCGTCCGCGTTACAGACGATATATTTCTCCTCGCCCGCCGCGCGCCGCACTAGCGACCATTTCATCTCCGTGGGAAATCCCGCGCCGCCCATGCCGCGCAGCCCGCTGGCTTTCAACGTGGCCAGCGCGCCATCCCAATCGCGCGTGCGCGCCAGCGCGCGCAAGCATCCGTATTTCTCCGCGCCGGCGTAAGGGTCCGACGCGCAATCCGAGCGGCGCACCGCGCGCGGCGCTTCCGGCAACTCCGCGCCCGCCAGCGCCAGACGCACCAGCGAATCGGCTTCCGTTTCGCTGACGCCGCTATAAATCCGATCGTTGATCGTAAGCGCCGGCGCGGCATCGCAGCGCCCCAGGCACGACGCATCGCGCACGGAAACATCGCGCGGCGATGCACCCGCGAAGCCGCGCTCCAGCGAACTTTTCAGCTCGCACGCGCCGCGCAAATGGCACGCCATGTCGCCGCACACCCTTACTTCAGCGCGCGCCGGTGGACTCAAATGAAAATGGGGATAGAAGCTGGCCACGCCATGCAGCCGGCTGATCGGAACGTCGATGCGGCCGGCTAGCGCCGCAAGTTCCTCGGCTGAGATGTAGCCGTGCTCTCGCTGGATAGCCTTCAGCTCTTCAAAGATCAAAGCTGCGCTCCGGGCGCGACGCGCCGTCGAGGGCCAGAGCAGAACGGTATAACAAACCTCGCGGCGCGGGTCTATGGGCGAATCCGGATTTATTTCCAGATCGCGAAAGAGGTAACGAAGCCCACAATTTCCCGCGAAGGCCGCGTTGACTTCGCCGGAGACGCTCTGTATAAGCAAACGACGAGCGCTCAGAATGAACACACGTCCCGACGCCACGCGCCCGCTCACGCTCCGATTTATTTTGCTTGCCGCCGCGGTTTCCGCACTCCCGATTGCGGTGCCGATGTTTGGCGATTCTTCCAGCGCCGCGGCACGCCCTGCGGCCACGGCCACAACAATTGAGCCCTCGAAGTACGTCGGCCCCGGCGGCTGCGCCGCGACAAGTTGCCACGGCAGCGTGAAGCCGCGCGCCGACACGCGCATTTTTCAGAACGAGTACAGCATCTGGGTAGTGCAGGACAAACATTCGCGCGCCTACATGGCACTCACCTCGCCCATCGGCGAGCGCATCGGCCGCATCCTGGGCATCGGCAAATCCGAGCAGGCGCCGAAGTGCCTGGCGTGCCACGCGCTTGACGTTCCGCCCGACGCGCGCGCCAAAACATTCGATTTAAGCGACGGCGTCAGTTGCGAAAGTTGCCACGGCCCCGCGTCCGCGTGGCTCGGCCCGCACACCACGCGCGGCTGGACGCACGCGCAATCGGTCGCCGCGGGCATGTACGATACGCGCGATCTGGTGCAGCGCACGGAAAAATGCCTCTCATGCCACCTCGGCACGCAGGAAAAGTTCGTCGATCACGAAATGCTCGCCGCAGGACATCCCGATCTTTACTTTGAACTCGATTCGTTTTCCGCCGTGATGCCGCGCCACTGGAAAATTCCTCGCGAATCCGCACCCGGCGTGCCCGAAGCCGGCGGCGATGATCCTTGGTTCGGCGTGCGCGATTGGGCCACGGGCCAAGCCGTGCAGTTGCGCGCCGCGCTCGATCGAGTGGCGTGGCGCGCGCACGGTGCCAACTGGCCGGAATTTTCGGAGCTGCAATGCTTCGCCTGCCACCACGATTTGACGCCGCCGGAGCAAAGCTGGCGCCAGGAGCGCGGTTATCCCGGCCGCCGCCCCGGCGATCCGCCGTGGAATGCATCGCGCTACGCGGTGTTCGCGATTCTCGCTCACGAAATTGATGGCGCCACGGCCACGCAACTTGACGCGCAGATGACGCAGCTCGCGAAACAAATGAGCGTGCTCAATCCCGATCGCGATGCCGTCGCGTCCACCGCCGCAAGCGCGCGCGCCGTTGCCGATCGTCTGATCGCGCGTATCCAGGCGCAGCCCTACGATCGCGCGATGACCGCGCGCCTGCTCGTCGAAATATCCGGCCACGCCAACGAAATTTCGGGGCAAGGCGAGCGCGCTGCCGAGCAAGCCGCTATGGCTCTCGACTCTCTGTTCATCGCTTCCAGCCGCAACGCGCCGCCGGCCAACGCCGCGGAAATCCGCGCCGCGATCAACGCCCTGTTTCAATTGCTGGAGAATCCTTCGACGTACGATCCCAACACCTTCGCCGCGCAAATGACGAAGCTGAACGCCCTGCTGCACTAAATTGTTTTTGAGATTTGGTAAATTGTCGCGGGGAATTGCGTCGCGCCACGCCACGCAGCGCGCCGCGTCCATCGTAAGGTCTCGGCAGCTCGCGTGCCGATCGGCGCCGGGTAGTGTAAGGGCACGGCCTTTGGGGTCTCGAAGTAACTTTTTGGTGGCATCTCTGAAAGCGCGACTGTCAATTGGCAACTCCGGCGAATCGCTGGGGTCGTTCCCAGTCATCTCTACGCCCTCTAAGGGGCATGAACATGTTCCGGAGGTGTGCCGCATTCATCCCGCG